>CAIQQN010000076.1 GCA_903873975.1 uncultured Anaerolineales bacterium | reverse complement strand
TTGACTGCCTGCGCGATGGACCGGCCGGTATCAATCTCGTCATCCACCAGAATGATATCGCGGTCTTTCACATCACCAATGATTGTCAGCGCTTCAGCCCTGGCATTGTTGGCGACACGGCGTTTTTCGATGAATGCAATCGGGGTGTCAATACGGGCTGCAAAGTTACGGCCTTTCTTGGCATAGCCCAGGTCGACGGTCACGACAACCGGGTCCTTGAGAATGGGGCGCAGGTTTACCAAAATATAGTTGATTAATATAAGCGAAGCATTCAATACATCACCAGGTATGGAAAAGAAGCCCTGAATCTGGTAGGCATGCGGATCGAGGGTCATGTAACGGTCCGCGCCGGCGATCTGGATCATATCGGCCACCAGGCGTGACGTGATCGGCACACGCGGCTGGTCCTTTTTGTCCGAGCGCCCGTAACACAGGTAGGGTACAACCGCCGTAATGCGCGCCGCCGAGTCCAGGCGCAGGGTTTGGAGCAGGATCAACAGTTCCATCAGATTACGATGGACGGGCGCAGCGGTGTGCTGGATGACGTACACATCCTGGCCACGTACGCTGCTGTGCAGCCTGACGAACAGGTTTTCATTGGGAAACTCGACGATATCCCGACCACACAATTTCTCGCCCAGGTAATCAGCCACCTTCTGGGCCAGTTCCGGGCTGGCTGTTCCTGCATAGAGTTTGATACCACCATAAACACGCAATTCGTTCGATTGAGCCATCTTGCCACCTATTTTTCGGGGGTCCATTCCGAGCGTAGAACGCTCATAATCAGGTAGTCACTATATTTGCCTTCGCGGAAATCCGCCTCGCGCAGGCGGGCCTCTTGGACGAACCCAGCCTTTTCGTAGGCATGGATGCCACCCAGGTTTTCGGGGTCGACCCGCAGGAAAATGCGGTTCAGGTTCAGGGTCCCAAAGCCGTGGCACAGCAGAAGGCGCATCACTTCCGTCCCATAGCCCTTGTTCCAGCAGGACTTGTCCCCGATGAAGAGGCCGACTTCAGCACTGCGGACGCGCCAGTTGATCTCGAAGATATCGCTATTACCGATCAGACGCCAGCCCTCCCCGTCTTTGATTTCAATGCCAAGCATTTGTTCTTCGGGTGGGCGCTTGAGCATTTTCTCGAACCACTGCTCCTCGGTAGCCTGTGAAATGGGCATTGACATGCTGAGGTAGCGCCGCACTTCCGGGTCGTTCAGCCATTCGACAAATTTTGGCAGGTCGCTGCGCTCGTTGCCGCGCAGGCGGATGCGTTTCCCGTAAAGCATGGGTCTCTCCTTGTGAATAAGCCCAAGAGGCTGGGAAGTTGAATGGATTATACTACTGGCCTTCGGACAAGAGTTCGGACAAAAAACAGGGACAACAAGTCAGTGTCGTCCCTGCAAAATATTCGCCGTTTCATAGATGCCTATTGTTTTATGTAAGGCGAGCCGTCTGCCGCAGGTGGGTGGACCCGTCCCACCAGGCCAGCCAACACGATGATCGTCACGATATAGGGTGCCATTTGCAGAAATTCAGAGGGAATGGGGGTTTTCAATATCTGCATCTTGACTTGTAGTGAGTCGGCGAATCCGAATATCAAAGAAGAACCCAGTGCTCCGACGGGATTCCAGTTGCCAAAAATCATGGCTGCCAGGCCGATGAAACCCTTGCCGGCAGTCATGATTTTGTCAAAACGTCCAACAGAACCGATGGTGAAATAGGCTCCACCTATCCCCGCAATCATGCCCCCCAGGATCACATTCACATAACGCATCATGTAGACATTGATGCCCAACGTATCCGCCGCTTTTGGATGTTCGCCGACTGCCCGGGTACGCAATCCCCAACGAGTATAGAACAAGAGCACAAAAGTGATTACAACCAGGATGAGCATAATGTATACGATGATGTTGTTCTCAAAAACCACCGGCCCCAGGATCGGGATTTTGACCAGCAAAGGAATCGGGATATTGGGGAAAACCCCGGAATTATTGATTTTCTCGGCGTATACTTGCATGT
>CAIQQN010000075.1 GCA_903873975.1 uncultured Anaerolineales bacterium | reverse complement strand
GTGCGACACCAGCACAAAATTGCGGCTGCGCTCATCGCGCAATAACAACCAGCTGTAATCCGCCTCAGCGACGTACACCACCCCCTCGACAATCTTGTCAAACAGCACACGCTGGTCGGCGATGGAAATAACCGCTTTGCCAACGGCAAAAATGATGGTCAACTCGCGCACCCGGCGCTGGAGTTCCTGGTTGGTCTCCTTCAGCCGCAAGGCAAGACCTTCGCGGGCGCGGCGCTCACGCACCTGCTTGAGGGAGCGCTCAACGGCTGCCACCACTTCGGCCTCGCGCACCGGCCACAACAGATAATCCGTCCCGCCCAGCCGAAAGGCCTGGATCACTTGGTGCTCCTGGCCTTTTTCGGCAATCACAATCACCGGAACCTCCACCCCCTGAGAATTAAGGGCCACCAGCAAGTCCTTCCCGCTTAGACCAGGCAGGTTGAGGTCGGCAATCACCAGGTCCGGGGCAAAACGGGCGGCAAACTGGATGGCGGTATTCACATCCGGCGCCACCTGCACCTGGTATCCCAATGGCTCAAGCGCCTGACGGGCGATCAGGTCGCGAATATCAGGGTCACTCTCAACCAGCAGGATGCGTTCAACAGCAACTGTTTTCATGCGGTCATATAATAGCACAATTGTCCGGAAAGCGTGAAAAGGGTCGCGGTTATTGTAACACTTTTAACACAAAAGGAACCTTCTTCGTGTAAAATACTGCAAATCATTGCCCGTTAAGGAGTATTTATGGAAGACTTTTTGTGGTGGCGCGACGGCGTCATTTATCAAATTTACCCACGCTCTTTTGCTGACAGCAATGGCGACGGATTAGGCGACCTTACAGGAATCATCTCCCGCCTCGATTACCTGTCCAACCTGGGCATAGATGCCATCTGGCTTTCACCGTTCTATCCGACCCCCGATAAAGACTTCGGCTACGATATCAGCAATTACGTGGAGGTGGATCCGCGCTTTGGCAGCCTGGCAGACTTCGACCGGTTGGTGGCAGAAGCCCACCAGCGCGGCATCCGCCTCATCCTGGACCTGGTACTCAACCACACCTCCGACCAGCACCCCTGGTTCCAGGAATCGCGCTCCAGGCGCGACAATCCCAAGCGCGATTGGTATATCTGGAGGGACCAGCCCAACAACTGGCAAGCCTCCTTCGGCGGACGTGCCTGGGAATACGACCCGGCGACCAGTCAATATTACCTGCACTTGTTTACCAAAGAACAGCCGGATGTCAACTGGCGCAACCCGGAGGTCCGGAAAGCCCAAATGGACGTTTTCCGTTTCTGGATGGAGCGCGGCGTGGACGGTTTTCGCCTGGATGTATTCAACGCCTACTTCAAACATCCCGACCTGCCCGACAACCCACCAAGATTTGGGTTGCGCGGCTTCGACCGCCAGCGTCATATTTTCGATATTGATCAGCCGGAGATGATGCCTTTCCTAAACGAAATGCGTCTCCTGCTGGACTCCCACCCGGAACGCTACGCCGTCGGCGAGACTTATATCGCCACACCGCAGAAAACCGTCTCCTACTGCGGACCCGACAAACTGCACGCGGCATTCAGTTTCGATTTCACTTTCATGGACCTGTTTTACCCCATCTTCCCCTGGAACCCGCGCTGGGTGATGGAACAGGTCATCAAGCGCGAAGAGACCTTCAACGCCGCCAACGTCTGGCCGACCACGGTCATGAGCAACCACGACCTGCCGCGTGCTGCCAGCCGATATGCCAGAGGTGAAAACGATTCCCAGACATTTCTCGCCATGACACTCCTGCTGACCCTGCGCGGAACGCCATTCATGTATTACGGTGAAGAAATTGGCATGCGCGATATCCACCTGCAGCGCAGCGAGATCCTCGACCCACCCGGCAAGAAATACTGGCCCATCTACAATGGTCGCGATGGCTGCCGCTCCCCGATGCAATGGGACGACTCGATCTTTGGCGGGTTTTCAACGGCCAAACCCTGGCTGCCGGTACACCCGAATACCCTCCAGCGCAACGTCCGCTCCCAGCAAGCCGACCCGGGTTCTCTTTTCAACTTCACTAAAAAGCTTCTCGCCCTGCGCAAGGAAATTCCCGCCCTGCGCGGCGGTGACTTCGTCCCGCTGGAAACTCCGCGCGGCATGCTGGCTTACCTGCGTCAAACAAAGGGACAATCCGTGCTGATGGCATTGAATTTCGGCAGGCGAAAAAAGAAATTCTCCCTGCCGGATGGAGACTGGCGCATGCTGTTGACGACCGCCAAAGGTTCGCCAGGTGCGCTCACCCCTTATGAAATACAGATGCTCATCCTTGAGTAATGTATGAAAAAATGGAGATGGGGTAATGCAATATACTTATAGAATGCCCTGAGATTCTTCATTTTCGGGGTTGTATTTTCTCACCGAATCCATATACTTACAGGTGATGGACGGATTCGCCTACCTCCCCGGCAATGAACCGCAAAGAGCCGAACCGCTGGCGCGCTACCTGCCTCCCATTACCGATGGGGTTGCCGCGGCTTTCCTGTCTGCGCACACGAGGCCGGGAACCTGGGTACTGGACCCATTTGGGGCATCGCCCCGCGCCGCCGTTGAAATGGCCCGTTTCGGGTATCGTGTGCTCGTGGCCGTAAATAACCCGGTGGCGCGCTTCCTGCTGGAGACAGCCGCCAATCCGCCCTCCCAGGCCGAGCTGCGCGCCGCCCTGGCCGAACTGGCAGCCGCCCGCAAAGGGGATGAGCGCCTGGAAACCCACCTGCAATCCCTGTACCTGACCGAATGCACCAAATGT
>CAIQQN010000074.1 GCA_903873975.1 uncultured Anaerolineales bacterium | reverse complement strand
GGTTTGGCGTGGTTTGTTGGAAATCCGGGTGTTTTGGGCGGGCTTTACCCGCCCAAAACTCCCGGATCTTTCCGATTTCACTTGGATTCCCAAAGAACCTGCATTATTTTACACGAAGAAGGTTCCTTTTGTGTTAAAATCGTTACAATACTCGCGACCTTTTTCACGCTTTCCGGACAATTGTGCTATTATAAGACCGCATGAACACGACTGCTGTTGAACGAATCCTGCTTGTTGAGAGTGACCCTGATATTCGCGACCTGATCGCCCGTCAGGCCCTTGAGCCATTGGGATACCAGGTGCAGGTGGCACCGAATGTGAATACCGCCATCCAATTTGCCGCCCGTTTTGCCCCGGACCTGGTGATTGCCGACCTCAATCTGCCTGGTTTAAGCGGGAAGGACTTGCTGGTGGCCCTTAATTCTCAGGGGATGGAGGTTCCGGTGATTGTGATTGCCGAAAAGGGCCAGGAGCACCATGTAATCCAGGCCTTTCGGCTGGGTGCGACGGATTATCTGTTGTGGCCGGTGCGCGAGGCCGAAGTGGTGGCAGCCGTTGAGCGCTCCCTTAAGCAGGTGCGTGAGCGCCGCGCCCGCGAAGGTCTCGCCTTGCGACTGAAGGAGACCAACCAGGAACTCCAGCGCCGGGTGCGCGAGTTGACAATCATTTTTGCCGTTGGCAAAGCTGTTATTTCCATCACCGACCAGCGTGTGCTGTTTGACAAGATTGTCGAGGGGGTGGTGTACGTCGCTGAGGCGGATTACAGCTGGTTGTTATTGCGCGATGAGCGCAGCCGCAATTTTGTGCTGGTGTCGCACCGCAACCTGCCCGATGCCTGGGCCAGAAAAATGGGCCAACCCCTTAATGATGGAGTCAGTTCACTAGTGGCACTCTCCGGTGAAACCCTCTCCATAAATGGTGAATCGCTCAAACCGTTCAATCTGGCCTCGCTGGGGAATTCCGCGCTGGTGGTGCCGGTCAAGATCCAGCAGGAAGTTTTTGGCTTGCTGGTCGTTGTCCGCAAGGCCGATTTGGTTTTTGATCACAATATGCAAACATTGCTGGAGGCGGTGGCTGATTATGCCTCTGTCTCGCTTGTCTATGCACGGCTGTTCCGCGCTCTGCAAGAGAGTGCTGATGCGGCCCAGGCGGGAGAAAAGTCGAAGTTGGAACAACTCCAGGAATTGCAGCAGAAGATTCAATCCTTTATCCAACCTGTGACCTATCCCATTGATTTGTTACTTGCTGGTAAAATGGGGACATTGACGGACGTGCAGCAACAGGCACTGGAGTCAACCCAATTGGCGTTGCAGCGCACTTTGCAGCTGGTTTCAGCGGAGCAGCCCTCACAGCCGCGTGCGCATCTGAATAAGTAGTACTGTTTGTGTATGCCAAAATCTGATCTGGTTTTATTGGCGCTCGGTGACGAGCAAATCCTTCAACTATTTGACCGGGCGTTGGCCGCGGTTTCGTATCAGGTTGCCATCGCCCGGGATCGCGCTGCGCTTGATAAATCTTTGCAGGAATCCTCGCCGAGCCTGGTGATCCTCAGTCAAAATTTCGATGGGGCGGACGAGCTGGAGATTGCCGCCGGGATGTTGGAGCGTTTTCCGACCCTGCCAGTTTTGCTCTTGCTCTTGCAGGATTCCCCTAAAATTGTTAAAAAAGCGATCCATATTGGCGTAAGCGACTGCCTTTATGCCCCCCTGCATATCGAAGAGATCATGCAGTGCGTGGAGAATTCCATCAAACGCGCCGACCGGATCGGCGACTGGAACCGGCGCGAGGTTAAACGCACGACCGCCTTGCTCCAGCAGCGCGTGGAAGAGCTGCAAAAACTTGATACCATCGTTGAGCATATCGAGGACGGGGTTATCATCCTTGACGAAAAGTCGAATCTCCTGTTGATTAATCCGGCCGCGCGCAGGGCTTTCGGTCTCTGGCAGGATGAAGTGGTGGAAGGGAAACCGCTCAACGAAGTGTTGCCTCATCCGGATTTGAAGGTTCTTTTAAACGAAAGTATCAAAACCCCCCTGCCTCATAATGAGATCACTTTTGAAGACGGGCGTGTCCTTTCGGCTCAATGCACGCCCATCCCGCGCATTGGTGTGGCGATTACCATGCAGGATATTACCTACCTCAAGCAAATTGACCGCTTGAAGAACGAATTTGTTCATACCGTCTCCCATGACCTGCGTTCCCCGCTGACAGCCATCCTAGGTTACGTGGATTTGCTTGACCGGGTTGGCCCGATCAATGCCCAGCAGCACGAATTCATCATTCGTGTCCAAAATAGTGTTAAGAATATCACCGCCCTGGTCAACGACCTGCTCGATTTGGGACGGATCGAGGCTGGATTTGATAGCCAGAAGGAAGTGGTGCCTCTGGAGGGGATCATCCGCTATGCGCTGGAAACCCTCGGCAGCCAGATTTCTGATAAAAAGCTGAATCTCCACCTCAACCTGCCGACGGATATTCCCCAGATGCACGGCAATCCGATTCGCTTGCGCCAGATGCTGGATAATCTGATCGGCAATGCAATTAAATACACCCCGGAAGGCGGCGATATTACCATCGACGTGGAAGCGCAAAGCGATCAAATCATTTTGCGCATCTCGGATAATGGTCCCGGCATTCCACCTGCCGACCAGCCGCATATTTTTGAGAAATTCTATCGTGCCAGCAATGTTCCCAAAGGGGTGGGGGGCTCCGGGCTGGGCCTGGCAATTGTCAAATCCATTGTGGACAACCATCAGGGCCGCATCTGGGTTGATTCCCTGCTCGGGCAGGGGTCAGCTTTTACGGTAGTTTTACCGCTCTATAAGATGGCGGTAATGCAACCGGCCTAAAAGCGCTTCTCAATTCAAAAACACAGAGCCATCACTCTCTGTGTTTTCTCATTAAAACAGCCTCCGCAGATGGAGCCATCTGCGGAGGCATTCGCCAAAGGAGGAGACAGTGATTCAAGGTTGGAGCTGTTATGCTTCCGTCTCCAGCCAGTATCATAGTACACTTGTCTGACAACAGCTAGGGCGGAAAGTCATGCTTAATTAGTGATTAACTTCACAATCAAACCTGTCCGTGCAGGAAAGAACGGATTACAGCAATGGCCTCTTCTGGGTCGTGATAGCTTTTTACAGAAATGGTCGGATGGGAGTTCCCGGTCAGCATCTTTGAGATGGGCTGCCCCTCACGATAAACGCACAGGACCGGCTTGCCGAGACTCAGCGCGTATGCCACCTCGTACCCCACCCCGTGTGAGGGCGTGCTGACTTCAGCCACCAGAGCCTCACAGGCGCGGATCCAAGCCGTATCCCGTTCATAGACTTCGCGCGCAGGCACCTGCCCTTCGAACTCTTTCACTCTCGGATCGGCCAGGTGCGCGGTTGGCACTTCGTGGCCATCGGCCAGCAAGGCGGCGGTGATGGCATGATAGATGGATTCAAAATCCCGTCCACCTGTAATGGAACAGGCGAAATAGATGTTCATCGTTTCTCAGAGAGACTCGCAAGCAGGTCGGATTGGGGCGTACCGCCCGGGTTGCGGAGAGAATCGAGCCAGGCGCTGCGGAAACTTTCCATTTCAGTGCTGAATCTGATCCAGTCGGAGACGAGCAGTGCCAGGCGCGCAGTCCTGTCCGGGAAAAAGAAGGGGGAAAGAAACAGGTCGAGCGCCCAACGCGGCAGGGGCCAGCCTTTCAGTTCCAGGACAATGGCCGTTTGGCTGGCTAATGGGCGCAAGAAAGTACGCTTCCGGCCTTTGAGATTCTCCAGCGAGAACAACCGTCCCATATCGGTGCTGGAAGCCTGGATGATCCGTCGGTAGGAGATGTTCATCCGCAGGAAAGGCGTCGCCAGCCGCAAGTGGTTGTCAAACGGTTGTACGTAGGCCAATTTACTGACAATAACCAGGAAGATGGCGAGGAATACGGCGAACGCGCCCACGCCGCCTGCCAGCCAGAGCATCCAATCTGCCACCTGGAGCGGCTGATATTGCGGCAGGACGGAAGGCAGCCAGGCTAGCGCCGCCACCATCGCCAACAGGACAATACCGATGCCAAGCGTCGGCCGCCACCACCGGTTGAGAACATACGCATACAGGGTGAGGCGATAACGCCGTCCGCCGCGGGGCATGGGGGCTACACCTCCTCCTCAGGGGTCAGGGGCAGCCGCGCACTCTTCAGCAGTGGCTCGGACCCTGGTAACTGCCCGCTCAGGCGGGAGAGGGAGCGTTCCAGTTTTTCGCCGCGCAGGCTGAAGGTCACGTCGCCGCGCGTGCGTTCGATGATGGCGCGGATGACGTCGGTTTGGCGGCGCAGTCCGTTGGTGATCGCATCCGGATAGTCCATCGTCACCAGGATGGCATAGATATCGTCCATGTGACCAAGCAGGCGTTCAGCTTCGGCGGAGTTATCCTGGCGGAGCATATCCAGGCAGCGGCGGCGCATTTCACCCACCGACTCGGCCAGACCGTTCAGGTAAGTGTTGGGTGGCAGGTTGAGTTCTTCGGGTGTGGGCAGGGGTTGGTGGCGGATGAGGGCGCAGGTGATGTTAGCCTCGGCAAATTCTTTCAGGGAATCCTGCGTGTACCCGGCATGGTAGAACGCAGGATATTCAGCCAGGTCAATGCGCAGGGCGTCAGCAAGCTGGCGCGCCTCCTCCAGGTGGGCCTGCATCACCTCTGTTTCGTCGCGGTGCACGGCGCGGATGGACAGGGCGCAGGCGCGTGTCAGCATCCTCGCCTGGCCCAGGGCTTTGTCGCGGGTGGCGGTCTGCGCATCGAAAGTCTGGCGGATCTGTTCGGCGATCTTTTCGAGTTTATGCATGGATTGTTCCTGTTAGGGATGGCATGGTTTTTAAAAATCCGGGGTTTGGGGTGTTGGCGGGCGATAAGATCGCCCGCCAACACCCGAATATATTCTTTTGCGTCCATTTCGTTTATTTATTTGGTTCTTTAGGCGGTTCCTGGGGTGGCTCTTTGGGCGGTTCTGGCGGGTGAAAGTGTTTGAAGAGCGAATCGGCCAGCGATGAGCCGCCAACAGGAATGTTGATCGTTCCAAAGGTGGTCTCATAGCGTGCCATGTTTTCGTTGAGCGCTTGGGCCAATAACTTCAGCGACACCGGCGACATGACCACCCGCGCCGTCACGGTCGCTTTGGTATCGCCGGGCAGGAGTCGCCCAAAATCCAGCACGAATTCTGCCGGGGCGTGAGCGATGCGCGCCAAGTTGGCGTAAACCGGATGCAGGTCCGGCGGGATTTCGATCTGGAGGGTGTTCTGTGGTTTGGGAGGCGGGAGTGCCATAACGGCCTCGCTTTCGGGTTAGAACGGGATATCCTCGTTTTCGGCCGGGGCTCCACCCTCCTCCGCCGCTGGAGTGCTGCCCGCAGCGCTGCTTTCCGTCTCGCCGCGGCTGCTCAGGAAGCGCACGGTCTGGGCGGAGACTTCAAAGGAAGCGCGCGGTGAGCCATCCTGCCCGGTCCAGACCCGCGGCCCGCCGGTGGCGGGATCGGCGGTCAGGCGGCCTTCGACCAGCACTTTCGAACCTTTTTTAAGATATTGATTGCAGGTCTCACCCGTTTTGCCCCAGGCCGAGACGCGGAACCAGATCGTCTCCTTGACCGTTTCACCGTTATTGTTGGTGTACTGGCGGTTGGTGGCCACCGAGAACGATGTGACGGCCTGGCCGGAGGGGGTGTAGCGCATTTCCGGATCGCGGCCTACGTTACCTACGATGATGATGGTTTGGTACATGGGGAATCTCCTTTTGAGGCTATAGGTCCCGCCGCAGTGCGGCGGGGACAGTGTGACTGGTCAATTTTACATCACATTTCCCACATTAACAGCGGGATTTCCATTTCCTGAGGGGTCAGTCCGCCGTGGTGACCGCGAAACCTTTGCTCGTACTTATCCTTCTCGTACCACCAGACCGACTCGCCGCGATGGGGCAGGATCACCAGGTCGCCGGCACGCGCGCAGAACCTGGGGGACAGCACCGGGCCGAAATAGCCCTCCCACATGAGGTCCGCCACCTTCCGCACTTCGGCTTGCCCCTCCAGCCGCGGGGTGAGAAACGCCTGGGCCTCCTCCACCATCCCCGCCTGGATGTACAGGAAAAAGTCCCGCGCCGACCCGGCCGGGACAAGCAGTTCGCCCTGGCGGTTTGTCTTCAGGAATTTTTCGATGCCGGTAAAACGCGGCTCGCGGTTGAGATAGACGGTGGTCTGCGGGTCGGTCTCCATCTGGCCGTGGTCGGCGGTCAGCAGGCACAGGGTCCGCTTCCCGCTGCGAGCCAGCGCCTTCAGGAAGACCTGTTCCATGGCCAGCAGGAAGACCAGGATCTCAGCCTCTGTTTGCGGGGAGTCGGGGCCATGATCGTGGGCGACCCCGTCGATCTTTTCGTTGTACAGTACGAAGTAGGCCGGGGGATCGGATTTTTCCAGCAACTGGGACAGGGTCACCAGCGCCTCGGGCAGGTCGCGGTAGCCGCGTGCTGTGGCCCCGTCAAAGACCACGTTCGAGTAGGTGCCGGGGGTGTACTCGCGGTGCTGGAAGATGGTGCTGGTCACCCCTTGCTTCTTGAGCGACTGGTAGAGCGTGGTGTTCGGGAAGAGACGCCGCGGTTTTGCACCAGCCGCTTTCAGGGTGTCGCGTTCACCTGTCCCTGCAAAAGAGAAGAGCAGCGGAGCGATGATTGCATCCAGTGTTGGTTCGTAGTAATACCACTCGAAGATGCCATGCTCTCCCACCGGCATCCCGCTGTGTAGAGTGGTAAGGGCTGCGGCGGTGGTGGACGGGAATTGTGCAATCAGTTTCTCCACCTGCCCTTCCCGGGCAATGGTTTTCAGGAAGGGGGCTTGCTGGAATTTTTCGAAGAATCGCCAGCCAAAACCATCGATCAGGAAAAGGATCACGGCGTCGTATTTTTGCGGGCCGGTCAACAGCTCCGTGACGCGCTGCGGCAGGGAGGCAAAGCCATGCAAGTCGTAGCAGGGTTTGATGAAGTCTGTGTGCATCATTTTCGGGATGAGGTTTTTTCCTTACGATCCATTTTACTCCACTCCCGAAGCATGCCCCACTCTTCAGGCGGGTAGATTACGGTTTTCATAAATTCGGGATTTGGGGTGTTGGTGGAGCGGCTGCTTCGACCTCAGCGCGAAGCACATCGTCCCCGCAAGGGAATCCCCGAGGGATGAGGCGCTAATTGTAATGGTCTAATCTTGCCTCAGAGCCACGTGTTCAACCTTCATCCCCATCAATACCCAACCCTCGCCCACGGCTGATTTTACGCAAACTTTTCTCTTGACTACTTGTATTTGCCTGCAATAAATCGTATTATATAAATACAGAGTGTTCTGTCTCTCCTCCTTGATCTAATCCAGGAGCCTATTCGATTTTAATTCTGGAGGATAAAAAGATGAAACCAAATCCATTCGTACGAAGACTCTTAGCCGCTCTTGTCTTGGTTTTGCTGTTCCTGCCGGCTCTGCCGGCGCGGACAGCCCAGGCTGCCAACGAAAGCTGGACGGTCACCAGTCTGGATGCCATCGGCTGTAACAATAATGATATCCATTTCACGACGCAGTTAAGCAACGTAACTTTCCCGACCACCTTGCGTTTACGGACGCTGGTGGATGCCGGGGGCACCCGCTACATGGACCAGGATTATGGGTCGCCGAACTTCAATGGAACTATGCCATGGCATTTGTATTATTCCAATAGCGGTGGTCCGGCTACGAATGCTTGGCCCATCCCGAATAATACACCCATCACGGTTCAGTTCCTGTTGATCGATGGCGTTGGCGGCCCGACTGTTTCCATTTCTGAAGTCCATTTGAACAAATGTAACAGCGGCACGCTCATGGATACCTTTGAGGATGTGCCGGCAGGCTACTGGGCTGGTTCCTGGATTTATCGCCTCGCCGCCGCTGGTATCACCAATGGCTGCAGCCTCAGTCCGCTGCTCTACTGCCCGGACCAGTTTGTTACCCGTGCCCAAATGGCCAAATTCCTGGAACTTGGCATCCATGGCGCTGGTTACACTCCGCCCGCCGGTACCGGCACCGTCTTTGCAGATGTGCCTCTCTCCTTCTGGGCGGTCAGCTGGATCGAGAAGCTTTACGCTGATGGCGTCACCACCGGCTGTTTTCTCGTTCCGCTCAAATACTGCCCGGATGTCTTTGTCACCCGGTCCCAGATGGCCAAATTCCTCCTGGTTGCCAAACATGGCACCGGTTACACACCACCCGCGGTGGGCGGGAGCACCGGCTTCAATGACGTAGACACCATCTATTGGGCCGCTGCCTGGATCAAGCAGTTGGCAGCCGAGGGTATCACCTCCGGCTGCGGTGGCGGCAACTACTGCCCGGACGATCATGTCTCTCGCGACCAGATGGCCAAATTCCTGGTGCTGACCTTCAACCTGCCGTAATCCTGTTAGGCAAAGAAGAGCACAATTCTGGGGCGGACCCTTGTCCGCCCCATTTCTGTATCCACTGGTCTCGTTGGGGCAGGGTTTTATCATCCCCATAAGGGGACCTGATCCATCCCCAAGGCTTGATCGTACATTGTCCCGGTGTCCTTCCGGGATATCGTCTCGGTGTCCTTCCGGCGGAACGTCCCGGTGCTCTTCCAGGATACCATCCACTTATGCTGAGGCGGCCACAAGCCGCCATCAACCATATCGGCGGCATGACACCGCCGATGCAGGAGGCTCTCAATAAAAACTTCCTCAGGGCGAGGGAATTCTATGAGCGTGGAGCCCCCTACGCTACGCTCCGGGGGTGCTCCGCGAAGGCTCGAACTCTCAACAAACGGCTTAAATGGACAACTTGCTAAAAACGCTTTTGGCAACCAAAGGCCTAATGTTTTACGCCAATCCATTGGACGGGTAGAAAGAGAGGTCTCTTGGTTGCCTTTGTTTTTTTAAGGCCATTCAACACTTAGACAACCAATGTACTGGTTGTCCATTCGAGGACGATATTTCTTTGTGGATGTACTACAGAATTAGATGCTAGTAATTATTATTTTATCGTACACATTCTCTGGGATTTGAGGACAAATAATTAGACCCGCAGCTTCTCCATAGGTATGATACCGAAGCATCGGACCATTGGTAACTTTGCAACAGGTTAAGCAGGAAGGAAAATGCAATATTTATGATGCTGATATTGAACCCATCCCGTTTCCAGCCAACTTCCGGTACAATGGACCTGCCATGACCTCCTACCGTTACCCCAATGAAACTCTTATCCTGGTGCTGACGCTGTCCCTGGTCTTCGCTGTGATCGCCGTCACCGCCGCGGCCACCTTTTGTGGCAGCTTACTGTTCGTACTTGTGATGCTGGTGATATCCTTCTTCCTTAACCGCTCCCATCACAACGAGCTGATCCAGGATGCCCAGCCGGTAACGGTCCAGACCTCGCCGGAACTGGCAGTCCTCACAAAAAGCTGTGCCACACGCCTCCAGGCCGGCTCGTTCAGTGCATATATTGCGCCGGGGAACACGTTGAATGCTTACACCTTCGGGCTGGGGGAAGCGCCGGTGGTGGTGGTGTACGCCGGAGTACTGCGCATCATGGACGAAGACGAGCTGCGCTTCATCATCGGACACGAATTGGGGCATGTCTGCCTGGGGCATACCTGGCTCAATTCCCTTGTGGGCGGCATGTCCGGCATTCCCAGCCCGTACTTTGCAGCTGTCCTGCTGTACTTCTCGTTCCGCTGGTGGAACCGCGCCTGCGAATACTCCGCCGACCGGGCCGGGTTGCTGGCCTGCGGGAAACCGGAAAAAGCCGCCTCCGCGCTGGTCAAACTGGCAGGCGGCGCCTCTGCGATCCATTCTGTGGAAGGCTGGCAGCATGCGCTCCGCCGCATCGAATCGGAGGACGACCATCTGGAGGGCAACCTGCAGGAATTGCTTTCCTCCCACCCCATGATCATCCGGCGTTTGCATGCGCTCAGCCAATATGCCGCCTCAGCGGAATACCAGCACCTGCAGACCCAGGTCAACCGCGCAACTTCGGTTTAGTTTGAACGGGATCTCGAATCTCAATAAACGCCGCAAAGGAAGATATCTGATTAAATTCAGAGCGCCCGTGAGGACGCTCTTCCTATGTTTTCTCCTACCAGATGGTTTTTTGAAATTGACCTTCAACCAAATCCGATGGCGGAGAGTTGTATGTCTGAGTTCTCAAGAACTATATGGTTGTTGAACTACAAGCCTGTCGAGCGCGGCACCAGTTTGATTGTCGCGGAGCGTGCCTCAGAGCTCACAATGCTGCTGATAATGCTTGCCGCGTAGCGGTGGTACTTAGTGCGGTAGGCGGCGTCGATCTGGTCGTTGATAGCAGGGTCAGAGTCCACAAAGGTGACGTCCTTGTCCACGCCGCCAACCTGGATGTGGCCCTCGTGACGCACCTGTGTGCCACGGAACCAGGCGCCGGTGCGCCCGTTAACGGATCGAACGTAAAGGTCGTCGACAAGGCGGACGACCCAGATGATCACCGGTTTTCGCAATGTACCGTCGCTGCGGAGAGACGCGATTTGCAGTTCTTCTGCGTTTCCGATCCTGTTGAGCTCGTCGCTCTTCCATCCGGTCATTGGAATACCTCGTTTATTAAACATCCAGTTTCCTGTTGCCCAGCCATTTCACCATTTCAGGGTTACGATGGTCAAAGAAACTACTGGTTTTTGTGTCTAATGTTGTAATAGCCGCCACATCTTCCGCACTTAATTCAAAATCAAACACACTGATATTTTCTATCATCCTTTCTTTGTGGGTTGATTTTAAAAGAGTAATAATTCCTCTTTGTACAAGCCAGCGGAGAATTACCTGGGCAACACTTTTTTTGTGCTTTGCAGCGATTGATAACAGTAATTCATTTTGAAGAATATTATTTCTTCCCTCTGCGAATGGAGCCCATGCTTCAACCTGAACGCTGTTATCTTGTAAGAACTTTTGCGTGTCAATTTGCTGTTGGAAAGGATTTACTTCAATCTGGTTTACCGCAGGCGTTATTTTGTTATGAATCATCAAGTCCATGATTCGGTCTGGATGAAAGTTTGAAACCCCGATTGCTCTGACTTGACCTTGTTGGTACAGTTCTTCCATTGCACGCCATTCACCATACACATCACCGAATGGTTGATGAATCAGGTATAGATCAATGTAACCTAATTGCAATCGCTTCAGGGAATTTTCAAAGGCTTTTAGTGTGCCTTCATAGCCATTGCTCTGAATCCAAAGTTTTGTAGTGATAAATAGTTTTTCTCTTGCAACGCCGCTTTGTTTGATTCCCCTGCCAACCGCCTCTTCGTTCTGGTAAGAAGCGGCCGTGTCGATATGGTTATATCCAGTTTGAATAGCGTCAACCACGCTTCTTTCACATTCGGTCGGATCATTTATCTGAAAAACGCCGAAACCAAGAATAGGGATTTCAACGCCATTGTTCAATTTTACGTTTTGCATTCTTCTCTCCTTATGTTTTTGTGGTTAATGGTGTCGTTATGGAGTCAGTAGCCTGGTGAACGAGAGCGAGGCTAATGTCCAGATATCGCTTTGTTGCACATACACTTCTGTAACCACGAAGGGGTTGGTGACCTCATCGCTGCCAACAACAGCCACCAGACGAATTTTGTTTAAAAGGATGGCAGTTGTCGTGCCAATAAAACGCACCGACACTTCCTGGATATCCACATCCTTGTAGTGAATAGCTCCGCTTCTGATGGCATCGAGTTCCTGGTCCTTGGACATGGTTCCGCCCATATGGACAAAGACAGCCTTTTCATGGAAGAGAGCGTCCAGGGAATCTACTTTGCGCTCTGACATCCAGCGCCATTTCTCTTTAGAGAGATTGATTACTTCTTGTTCCAAGTTTACATTTTGCATAATTCACTCCTTATGCTTATGCTGTGTCGCTGTATTTTCATGCTTGCCGCCAGCCCATATTTGTTTGGCAAACGAGTTGTTTACTAATGCCTTACAGTGCGATTCAGGATGTATGGTTCTTCTAGATTTGTGACATTTTCCAGGGTCAACTTCACAAAAAACACCCCAGTTATTCAGTCCCTGATCCAGCCAGGTATAGTTCATCGCTGACCGGTTCCATCCATTCGGTGGAATTTTCATTGGTCTTTTCAGCAATGGCGATGTGCATCATGGCCGTGGTTGGCGCGGCGCCGTGCCAGTGCTTTTCACCCGGCGAAATCCAGACTACGTCACCCGGGCGGATTTCCTCGTTCGGGCAGCCCCAGCGCTGAACCCGACCGCAGCCAACTGTCACGATCAGAGTCTGGCCTAACGCATGGGCATGCCAGGCGGTCCGGGCGCCGGGCTCGAACGTCACGCTGGCGCCGAATACGCGGGCCGGAGAGGGCGCATCGAACAGTGGATCAATACGCACAGTGCCGGTAAAGTACTCGGCGAGTCCTTTTCCGGAAGGCTGGGAGCCGATCCTTTTGATGTCCATTTTCTGTTTCCTTCTCGTGCTTCCCTGCTTAGAGATACGTGCTTTTTTCCAGCGCTTCGGGATACCGGTCCCCCTGCACCTGAATCTTTGATGCGGCGCTTTCGATCTCCCGCAGATCGTCGGGCGTAAGTTCGACGGCAGCTGCTCCGATGTTCTCATCCAGGCGCTCCAGCTTCTTTGTGCCCGGGATCGGGACGATCCATGGCTTTTGTGCAAGCAGCCAGGCGAGGGCGATCTGGGCAGGCGTTGCCTGCTTTTGTTGCGCGAACCTGCCAAGTAGATCCACTATGGCCTGGTTCGCTTTTCGGTTCTCCGGTGTAAAGCGAGGAATGCCGTTGCGGAAATCTGTTTTGTCGAGCTGCGTATTTTCGTCCATCTTGCCTGTCAGGAAGCCTTTTCCCAGAGGGCTGAATGGAACAAACCCAATCCCGAGTTCCTCCAGGGTTGGCAGCACCACTTCCTCCGGGCGTCGATACCATAAGGAGTATTCGCTCTGGACTGCCGTGATCGGCTGGACCGCGTGGGCGCGGCGGATGGTCTGCGCGCCTGCTTCAGAAAGGCCGAAGTGCTTCACCTTGCCTGCCTGGATCAGGTCCTTTACCGCGCCCGCCACGTCTTCGATCGGCACATTCGGGTCAACGCGGTGCTGATAGAACAGGTCGATGGCCTCGACCCTGAGCCTCTTGAGCGAGGCTTCAGCAACTTCTTTGATGTGGTCCGGCCGGCTGTCCTGGCCCGCTGGTCCCGTGGGACCGATTTTAAAACCGAACTTGGTGGCGATCACCACCCGGCCGTGGAAAGGAGCAAGTGCTTCGCCGACAAGTTCTTCGTTAATGAAGGGACCGTATACTTCCGCGGTGTCGAAGAATGTAACACCGTGTTCGACGGCGGTGCGGATCAGCGCGATGCTCTCCTGCTTGTCTGGAAACGGAGGGTAACTTTGGCTCAACCCCATGCAGCCGAACCCGATAGCCGAAACTTCCAAGTTGCTGTTTCCAAGTTTACGTTTTTGCATTTTCTGAACTCCTGTCTTTTGGTTAATCGGATTATTCCTGCAAATTGACCTTCAGTAAAAATCTTTTCTCTCCTCACTTTTAGTCCTCTATTTGAATCATTTCTTTCTCTTTTTTCAAAACAGTGTTTTCATACACTTCAATTTTATAGTCCAACAAGTCCAGTGTTTTTTGCATTTCTTTCATTCTAGCTGCAAGCAGTTCCCGCTGCTCTTTCAGGATTTCTTTTCTGGCTTCAATGGTCTGGTCGCCCTGCTGAACCAGTTCGACATACTCAATCAGCACTTCAATTGGAAGTCCCGCGCTCCTCATGCATTTAATGAATTCAACCCGTCTCACATCGATTTCAATGTAATCCCTGATACCGCTTTCATTTCGATGTACTGGCGGGATGAGTCCAATACGTTCATAGTAGCGCAGCGTATCCGTCGAAATACCATAGCGTTCACTTACTTCCGCGATTTTCATAATTTCACCTCTCAAAAATAGTGTACCACCTGGAGTCGACTCCAAGTCAAGGGCTTTCTATGAAAATATAGGGAACGCGCAAGTATCCCCCTCTCACCCTTGTATTATCTGTATATAAGGTATCCCCTTGGGGGCACTACTATATATGGGTGTTTGCAAGGCTGTCACGGTTGAATGGACCTGATGACCATGGAAATCACCCGCTTTGTTTTTAACCTGGGTTTCCTTCCCGCGTCGCGGGAATCACCCACACTAATACCCGTCTATTTCAGGCGGGTGTAAGCGATTCCATACAACCTCAATCCCAATATTGAACCTAGTATAGAGAAATAGGAGTGAGGTACCCTCTTAGTACATGAACCGATTTTGGATCAATCCGTACTTAGGAGGATACCTCATGTCAAAATCTAACATAGCAAGGCAATTAGCGCAAGTCCAACCAAGGACCCTGCACG
>CAIQQN010000073.1 GCA_903873975.1 uncultured Anaerolineales bacterium | reverse complement strand
TGATTGAGGATTGCGCCCACGCCATCGAGTCCGAGTACGACGGAAAGAAATCAGGACGGTTTGGGGATATTGGATGCTTCAGCTTTTATGTGACTAAAAATGTGGTAACAGGTGAAGGCGGAATGGTCATAACGGATGATGATCGGATCGCCGAGAGGATAAAGGTACTGGGCCTTCATGGTATGACCAAGGATGCATGGAGGCGATTTTCTGATGAGGGATATAAGCATTATCAAGTTGTTCATGCAGGTTTCAAATACAACATGATGGATATCCAGGCGGCAATGGGGATTCATCAACTGCGGAGAGTACAGGCATATTGGGAACAGCGAAGGAGTATATGGCGTAAGTATAATGACGCTTTTAGGGATCTGCCCTGCCGGATTCCCGGAGAGCCGGAAAAAGCGATGAAGCATGCTTTTCATCTTTACACCCCATTGATCGATATTGATAGAATTGGAAAAAGCAGAGACTGGGTTCTGCAGGCCATGACCAGTGAAAATATCGGGGTGGGTGTCCATTATGTGCCTGTTCATTTACATCCATTCTATCGGAAGACATATGGATGGAAGGAAGGAGATTTTCCCAACGCAGAATGGATCGGTGACCGGACAATTTCATTACCATTATCAGCAGCAGTGAGTGAGCAAGATGCCGACGACGTCATTACAGCATTTCGAAAAATACTTGAGAGATGAAGAGATACTCAAACAGGAGTTTCGGGGATCTGGTCAAAGGCGAGCGCCAACCAATTAATAATACGATGGTTAATGGTTTATCTGCTGTAGGACCCCATTGGGATTGACGATGTATCCGAGGGCCTTTAGGGCTTCAACCTGGGTCTTACTGGGCTGTTCGAGCATGCGGCGGGGTCGGTTCGTTTTCTTGTCGATAAGCAGCACGGAGTGCAGGTTGGCGAGGTCCTCAAGGACATCCTTGGACGTCCGCTTTATACCGGCAGCTTGCATCCGCAGCTCCAACCTTCTGAGATAGGTCAGCGCCACCATACAGCAGAGGAGATGGCACCGGATTTTGCTGTCGGTCCAGTGTCGCACGGGCCGGACATTCATGGTCGAGTTGCTGTCCCTAAAACAACGTTCTACCTCCCAGCGGTCAAGGTTGGCCTCGATAATTTCGGTGGTGGTCCAATCCGTGTTGTCGGTGATAATGATCGACCGGCCGAATGTCTGCCGTTTCTTCTCTACGAGATAAGCGTTCTTCTTGAAACCCATGCCGAGTTGACCATTGAGCTGTTGGAAGGAGAGTTCATAGTAGGCCGATGATATATGCATCTCTTCGCAGAAGCGCTGGTAGCGGTCTCGGATTGCATCCGGGTCCTTCCAGTGGGGTGACTGTTCACGGACCTTCGCGCGCATGCCGAGGAGCTCCTGCCTGATGGATTCGAGCTTGGACTGGAAGGTGTACTCCTGCTTCCTGGCAGTGGGAGGGTAATGGGTCACGACTACTGAGCGTTCTTTACCCCAGAACTCTCGTTTCGTGCGGTAGGCCCGCATCCGGTCGTCTTCGTCAAGTTCCGTGTTCATGGACGGCCGTACAGGCTCGAACAGGGCAAGCGGGAGCGATGCAAGATCTTCAGCATAGGCTGTCGAGTAGGTGGTTACGAAGTGTATGCGGGGATGCTCGTCTATCCAGGTGAAGTTGTCTTCCGAGTTCATGCCCTTGTCGGTGACAAGGGTGAGGCGCTCCTTGGTCTGCTGCAGTCTGAGGACGGCCTGGAACATGTCCTCTATAATGGCGTTAAAGATCTTGCTGTCATGGGTATTGCCGGGATAGACCACGGAGTAGAGTGGCAGCCTGGAGTTTCGCGCCACCAGCAGTCCAAGGCCGACCTGTCTCAGGTTATCTCTGCCCGCCTTGTTCTTTCCCCTTCTGGCTAATTCCGAATCGGTTTCGCTGGCCATGAAGGTATAGTAGTTGGTGGTGTCGAACATCAGGCAATCGGCATTGGGCTTTTCAATCTCCCAGATACGCTTGAAGAACCGTCTCTGGATTTCTTCGATATGCTCTTCTGTGACCCTGTCCCACTTGGCCCAGTAGCGTTCGCTATTGAGCTCCTCGATATCCACCGGTCGCATGACGCCAATGGCGGTATTGCGATACCAATCGCCTAAGGCCCGTTTACTCTTGGGATCCACCATGCGATTCAGGATTGCATAGAGGAAGTACTCTCCCACCAATGGGCCGTTTTCCCTGCTATCCATGGGCACAACGCCGTCAATGATGGAGGCGATGTCGATATCGTCATCCATGCGCAATGCCGCCCACAAGGCGCCGAATTCCTCCACCTTCAGCCGTATATCGGATTCCCCGCCGCCCTTTGTCAGTTCGACCACCCTTTCGGGTGGACCGATATAGATCTGGGAAGCGACCTTGACCTTGCCGCCCACCCGGGCCATTTCCCGCACGTATAAATAGGGTCTTCCGTTTTTCTTCTTTATATGGAAGTGAGCCATGCCGTAACGCTATCATAGTAGGTCTTACATTGCAAGCTTGAAATGAATACAATGCGGCTCGTTGATTAGTTTTCCGGGCTGTTTCAAATTGAATTAAGGAGGGGCTTACAGCTTAATCGAAGACGAATCGGCTTCAGTTCTAGGTTTGCGGGCGGTCGCATGGCAGGATCCCCGAAACTACTCTAACAGATAGCCGACAAGAACAGGTAAAAGGAGGTGTCGAGATGTCGGAAATTCTGTGGAAGAAAATCATCTGTTGTCCGAACTGCAGGTATGAGGGCCCGGTCATGATTTTGGGAACACAACGACACTTCTTGAAGTGGTGGCTGCTCGCACTGGCAGGCTTCGTTCTTCATCCCCTAGTTGGATTGATCGCCATCATCGTTATCTGGTTGGCGTTCAAGCCCGCCCAGTATATCTGCCCGGAATGCGGATGCGAAATCCCGATCTTCTTGCGGAGCAGGTTCTTGCCATAAAATTTTCCGTAAAACACATCCCCCCATACCCCCATGTAATCTTGTTTTGATTATCAAGAGGTAAATTCAATAGGGGCTAAGTGAACACGATGACAAATTGATATGCTAAAAAATAGTGTCAACACTCTTTAGAAATGTCCCCTTGATTAACTCGATAGAAATGTCCCCTCCCACGTTGATTGGTTTTATGCCCTGGTTCTGATTTTGATCT
>CAIQQN010000072.1 GCA_903873975.1 uncultured Anaerolineales bacterium | reverse complement strand
TCCAGCGCCTCCTGCGGGTGGGCGTCATATAATTCTTCCAACGTATGATAGACCGAACGGTCATTCAGATCCAGGTCAGCCAGCGCCGGGAAGCGGCCAAGTGGGAAAAACATTTCCTCAACGGCAAAGGGAAGTTGCTTGGCCAAGCGCAGGTTACGCAGGTGTATGACCAGCGCACCTTCAGGAAGCTTGAGGTCATTCCTGATCTCGTCACTAGCCGAGATCACTTCCTGCAACAGGATCCTGTTCGAAGGCTCGAGGGCATCGGCGGACAGATTTTCAGTCATGCTGAACAGAGGTCCGGTCACCATGTAGCTGCGCTTTATTAGAGGAGCCACGAAGGTTCCTTTGGCTCGTTTGCGGATCAGCAGACCTTCGGTAACCAGCTCGCGAAAGGCGCGATGGACAACCAGCCGGCTGATGCCCAACTGTTCGCTCAAGGCAAGCTCGCTGAGCAGCATGTCCCCCGGCTTCAATTCACCGCTGGTAATCAAGGCCTTGACCGCCTCCTTGATCTGGTGGTAATAGGGTACGGCGGACTGCTTATTAAAAATTATGTTCAATGCCACCCCTCACTAGAACGGTAACCGTGACCGGTAATAATGGATGCTTTATTCATATTCATAAGACGCATCAACGTAACCCTTCAAACCCTGACGCAACATTTCACGTCCGTCTGAAGAGGCGCCCAACCCATACAGGAAACCGGTCCTGGGCACTTCGTAAGGTGGATCCTTGGCAAATTTGACTCCATCTGCCAGGTCCTTGACAAACCTCTCGGCGATACCCGGCCGGGTCTGCGGAAGCGTGATGCAGAAATGGAAACCGGGCGGGTTCTGGCAGCCGTTCATGCGCCAGCCCTGCTTCTCCAGGTAGTCGTTCACGAAATAGGGATTCACCACATCCGATGTCAGGCTGATCAAGAAGGTGGATTTGCCCATGATGCGCAACGCAGGAATCCTGGCAATACCGAGGCGCATCTTATCCGCCGTGTCCATGATAGCTCTGGCGGCTTTAAGGTAACCCGTCTCGCCCATGCTGACCATGGCAGCCCACATGGCTGCACTCAGGCCAGTCGAGCGGCTGCCTTGCAGGGTTGGAGAGGCGTAGACACCCCCCGGAAAGTCCTCCTGTGCAAAGTATATATAACGGCGTAACTCCTTACTGCGGAAGTTTATGGTGGAAGTGCCCTTGAGGGCATAACCATACTTGTGGGTGTCGCATGAAATGGAGGTGACCCCCGGCAGGCGGAAGTCGAACACAGCCACATCGTAGCCCAACTTTTCGATCCAAGGCAGGATGAAGCCGCCCAGGCAGCCATCGACGTGCAGGCCAAGTTTGTGCTCCAACGCCAGGTCGGAGAGCTTGCTGATCGGGTCGACCACACCATGGGGATAGGTGCCAGCGGACCCTGCCAGGGCTACGGTGTTAGGAGTAATATGGAGGCGCATGGCCTCCACGTCGGCTTCGAAGTCCGCATTGACCGGCACGCGGACGACCTTCATCCCCAGAATATGAGCTGCCTTCAGATGGGCGGGGTGGATGGTCATCGGGGCAACGACTTCCGGCGCGGTGATGCCTTTTTGCTCGCGGCCCCACTCGCGATAGGCAAACATAGCATTGAAGATGCTTTCCGTGCCGCCTGAGGTGACAGCGCCGGCTTCCTCATCAAAACGATTGACCTTGCTCACCTCATCACCATGGAGCATTTTGCCCACCATGGCCAGCGCTTCAGCCTCAAATTTGGTCCCACTCGGGCACAGGTCCCGCTGAATAAGGCTACTATAGGAGAACATGTTGAAGACCTTATTCAAGAAGGCATAGTGTTCCATGCCTCCATGATACATGGTACCGGAACACTGTCCGCCCTGCCATTTCTTATTTTCTTCCTCAGACATATAGCCGAGCTCCTTCAAGATCTCTTCTTCATCCATGCCTTTTTCAGGCAGTTTGGTAAATACCTGGAAGAGCTTGTTGTAGGGATGCATATCGCCAAATAGATCCATCGATTGTTTTTCGTCAGACATGGTTTACTCCTTTGCAGGGTCCAAAGATTTTATTCATGGGTATTTCTTATGATCTATTCAACGCATGAAAGACCGGCCGGATCTTGTCCTTACTGGCAATGAATTGTGCAAACATACGGTCGTAAATGGGGCGATTCTTGGGATCGGGCTCGAAGACCCGGTCGAACTTGATCATATTGGGAATATCTTCCAAATTGACCAGCGACAGGCGGTTAAAGGCCAGCAACCCCATGCCAATCACATTGTTGTTGCGCGGGTCGGCCTGCCGGTGCATGGGAAGCCCGACCACATCCGCCATGATCTGTGACCAGAGGTCCGAAAGCGCTCCACCGCCGGTCAGCCGCCAGTATTGGAACGGTTTACCGATCAGTTTTTCAGCCGATCCGCGCATCCAGCGCCAGTTCATGGCAATACCTTCGAAGACAGCCCGGGTGAGATGGGCGCGGCTGGTCTTGGGGGAAAGGTTCAAGAAACCACCGCGCATGTACGGATCTTCGCCGGGAGCAAGAATACCATTGAACCAGGGCAGGAAGATGACACCCTCGCTGCCGGGCGGTACCTGGGAGGCAACGAGGCTGGCGCGTTCGTACATGTCGTTGGGGATTTTCCCTGTATCAAAACCATCCTGGGCATAGAGAAAGTTTTTCAGGTAACAGTCCAGAATTTTAGTATTGTTGAAAAGGTCAGCCCAGAAAAGGTAACGCCCCTTGATCCCGCTTGGCATGGTAGCCATAGTATTGAAGATATCAGTCTTTTTAAAGGAGACATGAGCAGCAAGGTGTCCTGAAGTACCCAACACCGCAGCTGCCTCAGAATCAGCGATCGCGCCAGCGCCAACAGCGGAAGTGCTGTTGTCGTTGACGCTGCAGATCACCACTGTGCCAGGAGAAAGTCCCAGTTCGCCGGCGATGGAGGGGGTGATCGGGCCCAGGATACCGTCGATGGGCAGCAAATCGGGCAACTTTTCGCGGTCGATGCCCCCCATTTTAAGCAACCATGGATCGTATTCCTGTACGTCCAACCGGCGGTTATCAATCATCATCGACATCCAAACCGTGTTTTGCGTGGCGGCGAACTT
>CAIQQN010000071.1 GCA_903873975.1 uncultured Anaerolineales bacterium | reverse complement strand
GTGAGCAACGCCGCATGGATCAAAAGAAGGCGATTCGACGTTACAAACGGCGTGCTTATAAGGATTTTGAGTAAACCAGCGGAACGGGACTGGAGGCTTTATGGCTAATGAAGATAAGATTCAGGTTGAGGGGCTGGTAATCGAGGCTTTGCCCGGGACACAGTTCCGGGTCCGACTCGATAACGGGCATGAGGTTTTGGCCTATCTTTCGGGTAAGATGCGCAAGTATTACATCCGTATCCTGCTCGGGGATCATGTTAAAGTTGAGATGTCTCCCTACGATTTGACCCGCGGTCGCATCACCTATCGCCAGAAGAAGTCCGGCGGGGAACCTGAGACAGTTGAATAACCGGTTCCGTCTGCACTCATAAAAAAAGACAGCCCCTGCATTTGCAGGGGCTGTGTGGTTTAAAAGCTGGTATTACGGCAAGGATTTGAATGAATTTAGCACTTTCATATAATTTGCGCGTTCGAAGGCAGCCGGTTCTTTCACCGACTTCTGGCTGAGGCTGCCTTTCATTTGCTTGATGGACTCATACTCGTGCCCGGTCATCCACTTTTCCATGTCAGCCAGGATGACGGGGAGGCGGCCGAATCCTTTATCAAGCAATTCCGAGGTCATCATTGCCACGCTGGCACCGGCCATGCTGGCTTTGATGACATCTTCAGCAGTATGGATGCCGCTGGTGAGCGCCAGGTCGGCGTTGATGTGCCCGTAGAGAATTGCGATCCAGCGCAAGGGCAGGCGTAGTTCGCTCGAGGTGCTTAGAATCAGGTTCGGGACGACTTCCAGGGTTTCCAAGTCGAGATCGGGCTGGTAGAAACGGTTGAAGAGCACCAGACCATTTGCGCCGGCTTCAACCAGGCGTTTGGCGATGTTGGGGATGGCTGTGAAGAACGGGCTGAGTTTAACCGCGAGGGGAATCTTGATGCTGTTACGCACATCGTGGATAAGAGTGATGTAGTTCTCTTCAATCTGCGCGGCAGTCAGCGAAGGGTTGGTGGGGAGGAAATAGAGATTGAGTTCCAGAGCGTCTGCACCTGCATCTTCGATCTTTTTGGCATATTTAATCCAGCCGCCAGTGGAGACGCCGTTCAGGCTGCCAATGATAGGGATATTGACCGCCTGCTTGATTTTCTTGAGCGTTTCAATATAGGCATCTGCTTTGAGAGTGTAGGTTCCGCTCTTGGGATAGAACGAGTCAATTTCAGCAGAAGATTCTGAGCCATAAAACAGGAAATGATCCAATTCAAGGCTTTCGTGGATGATTTGTTCTTCAAAAAGCGAGTACATCACTATCGCTGCAATCCCGGCCTCTTCCAGTTCTTTAACGGTTTCCAGTTTTTGCGACAGTGGCGAGGCAGAAGCCACCAGCGGGTTCTTAAGTTTGAGACCCAGATAGGTCGTTGAAAGGTCAACCATATTCTCTCCTTGACTGAATTCTAAATAAAGATGGGACAGAGTGAAACCCTATCCCATCTTAAATACGTTATTTCTGTTCTACTGTTTCAAAGTTGTGCATGGCAGCTAGCTGGGAATAGAAGTTCCAGCGGGCTTTGGCGTCTTCGCTGGACAGTTTTAATAAAGTCTCAGCACGCGCTTCGTCACTCTGGGTCAACATGCGGAAGCGGGTCTCGTTGTACATATATTGTTCCACCGGCACAGTCGGCTCTTTGCAGTCGATCTGCAGCGGATTCTTGCCGTCCGCAGTTAGACGCGGATCGAAGCGATAGAGCGGCCAGAGGCCGGACTGGACAGCCAGTTTCTGCTGTTCGAGACCTTTAGCCATGTCAATACCGTGGGAAATGCAGTGGCTGTAAGCAATAATGATGGACGGACCGTTATAGGATTCGGCTTCAATGAAGGCTTTCAGCGTGTGCATGTCACTGTAACCCATGGCGACGCGGGCTACGTAAACATAGCCATAGGCAATTGCCATCAGGCCTAGATCTTTCTTTGAAAGCCCCTTGCCTGAGGCTGCAAAGCGGGCCACAGCTCCGCGCGGCGTGGACTTGGATGCCTGGCCGCCGGTATTCGAGTAGACCTCCGTGTCGAGCACCAGCATATTTACGTTGCGGCCAGTGGACAAAACATGGTCGAGGCCGCCGTAGCCAATATCATAAGCCCAGCCATCGCCACCGACAATCCAGACCGACTTCTTGACGAACGAGTCGGCGATGGCAGCCAGGTTTTTGGCCTGTGGGTTCTTGGAGTGGGCAAGTTTCTGCTTGAGGGCATCGACGCGCTCGCGTTGCTGCTTGATGCCCAGGTCAGTGGTCTGGTCGGCTTTGAGCAGGCTGTCCACCAGGTCCTGGCCGAGCTCGTTGACGAAGGTCGGAAGGATATCGCTGGCATATTCAAGTTGCTTGTCCAGCGTCAGGCGGAAGCCCAGGCCGAATTCGGCATTGTCTTCAAACAGCGAGTTGGACCAGGCCGGGCCGCGCCCGTCTTTGTTGAATGTGTAAGGTGTCGTCGGCAAGTTACCGCCGTAAATGGAGGAACAGCCTGTGGCGTTGGAAATTATGGCGCGGTCGCCAAACAACTGCGACATCAATTTGACATAAGGTGTTTCACCGCAACCTGCGCAGGCACCCGAGAACTCGAAGAGCGGTTCAAGCAGTTGTGAGTTCTTGATGGTGCCAAGATTAATGGCGGTGCGGTCAATTTCAGGCAGGGCCAGGAAGAACTCCCAGTTTGGAACTTCGGTTTCGCGCAGCGGCGGCTGTGGAGCCATGTTGATGGATTTGCGGGCCGGGTTGGTTTTATCCTTGGCCGGGCAGGCTTCCACGCACAACGTGCAGCCAGTGCAATCCTCAGGTGCCACCTGGACGGTATAGGCCATGCCAGGGAATTCCTTGAATTTGGAGTCCATGAACTTGAAGGTTTTCGGTGCCTTCTCGAGGAATTTCTTATCGAATACCTTGTGCCGGATGACGGCATGCGGGCAGACAAAGACACACTTTCCGCACTGGATGCACAGATCGGGTTCCCAGACCGGAATTTCCAGGGCGATGTTGCGCTTCTCCCACTTGGTTGTGCCGGTGGGGAAGGTGCCATCCACGGGCATGGCAGAAACCGGGACGGTATCGCCTTCAAAGGCGATCATTGGACCGAGCACGTCGCGCACAAAGGCTGGCGCTTCTGCCGGGACCGGGGCGCGGCGGGTGAAAGTGCTGGTTACTTTACCGGGCACCTTGACCTCGTGCAGGTTGATCAGAGTCTGGTCCACCGCCGCGTAGTTCT
>CAIQQN010000070.1 GCA_903873975.1 uncultured Anaerolineales bacterium | reverse complement strand
TGGCTGGTATGGGTTCACCCCGGTTTGGGAGGACGGGCACGAGGCTGGGATTTACCGCTGGGAGTATTTGCGGGCTTTGTGCCCTTGTGGGGAATGTAGGAATAAATATTTCGGCGGCAGGTAACCTGCCGCCGAAATCGTTTCTTGCATTTCACGTCATTTTGATAAAACGTCTGGCAACTTCTCTCGTAAAGACTGGATTTCCTCCCGTAGTTTCTTCACTTCCTGCTCGATCTGCTCACTGTGGCGGGATATTTTTCTTAGTGTTTTGAAAAGCAGCCATATAACCAACACCGGGATGGATAGGAGGATCACTTCGAAAACGATGACGATTATCTCGCTCAGACCAAATGAGTTGCTTATCATATTAACTCCATCTTTCGATACTCAATTACGGCGTCTTCGTTGGCGTCTTTGTGGGCGTCTTTATTTGTGTCTCCGTGAGATACGGTGTGGGCGTGAACGTGGGGGTAATGTTCAGGTGTTCAAAGGCGGTGTTGCGCCATTCTTGCGGCATCGCATTTTCTGGCAGGCGGATGAGGCGGTTCCAATAAGAATCTGCACTTGCTTTATCCGGGATTTGTTCCAGGAACATCGCTTCCCAATAATAACACTGCGCTTTGGTGTTATCGGATTTTGCCAGCGGTAGAGCATTCTTTTCTGCCTGCAAGTAAGCATTGCCAGGCTTGCCCTGCATAAAATAGACGCGCGCAAGGCCGAGTTGAGAATCAAAGTCTAATGGATCGTAAGTGACCGCTGCCTTAAAATCGGTTTCGGCCAGGTTGGCGTTATTCAGGTTCATATAGGCAGTACCACGCTGGAAGTAGGCTTCAGCATTGCGCTGATCGGTATTAACGACCTTATTAAGTGCCTCCACAGCCGCTTCATATTCACCGGCAACATTGTAGGCGGTCCCCAGTTGCAAGAAGGCGCCGGTATCATCCGGCTCGAAAATCGTGTAGGTTTGCAGCACGCTGATCGCCTGGGTTGTCTGACCATTGGCGATATAGGCGCGCCCCAGTGTCAGATAGACTGGAACAAGGGTCATATCCAGCTCGTTGGCATGCGTGGCCGATTCCAACGCTACTTCATTCTCTCCCAGGTTCAACTGCGCATCTGCCAGGGTGAGGTAGGCCAGGGCAGAATCCGGGGTGATTTCGAGAGCAGTCACGAGGTCCGTTTTTGCCGCGGACGGGTTGCTCTCGACCAGGTATGCGCCACGTGCAATGTAGGCTTCGGCAAAATTCGGGTCCAGGTTAATAGCTTCGTTCAAGTCATTGATGATTTCTGCCTTCGGGTTCAGGCCCAGGTTCGCGCGGGCTCGACCCAGGAAGGCGGGGGCAAAAGTGGAATCCCGGTTGATGGCTTCCTGGTAGGCATCCCCGGCGCTGTGGTAATCGCCCTGGGCGCGGTAGGTATCCTTGGCGCTGTGGTAATCGCCCTGGGCACGGTAGGTCTCGCCAACATAATAATAAAGGTCCGGTGCATCCGGTTCCAGAGAGATCGCCTGCTGGAACAGAACGAGGGCATTTGGATAATCCTTCATGCGTAGGAACCGCAGGCCTGCTTCATAGGCGCTGCGGCTGACAATAGGGTGTTGCGTCATCACGTAGAGTGGTGTTGGGGTATAGGTGGAATCCAGGAACATCCACAAAGGGGTGGGACCGAGGAATGTCGGTGTGGAGGTGCGGAAGGCGGGCGTGACGGTTGGGGCGAAAGTGAGGGTTATCGTAGGGCGGCGCGTGGGGGTGCTAATGAGCAATGGCGCGGTGGGCGACAGCAGGGACCTGACAATGAAAAGGCTACCAATCACTACCACTGCAATGCCCAAAATGCTGAACAGCCGCACCAGCGGGTTGGCCCAGCCGCTTTTTTTCTCCGTTGGCTCATGGGGGATGGTCAATTTCTCCTCCCACAGGCGTGCCCGGTTGACCGGGAAGGGTGGCACGGAATCGTCCAGCGGGAGCGCCCCAAGCAGGATCAGGCCGCGCTTGGCGGTGGCATTTTGCGGGTCTATCTGGAGGGCCATCTGCAAACAATACAGGCGTTCCTTTTGCGTATCCACTGCTGCGCTGAGCCAGACCCAGTAGGTTGGATTCTTTTGATCCGTCTTGAGAAGGCGAGTCATCAGATCACGCGTCCGCGCCCGATCACCCTGACGCAGCGCATCAATTGCCTCGCGCAGCATCGTATTTTCCCCGGATTCCTCATATGGCAGTTCTTCTTCATCGGCCATGAATTGAGTTTAGCACAGCCTGATGGAGTGGGCAAGTGAAACGTGTATAATCTCCCCATGCACAAATTCCTGGCCTGCCTGTTCCTTCTTTCGACTTTAACCGCCTGCGCGGGGAACACCAAAGCGGTTACAGAACTCGCCCCGGCTGTGCCCTACCAGACCGTTATCCCCTCTGAGTCTCCCATTGTTACCCCCTCTGAGTCTCCAACCATTATCCCCTCGCTGACGGGAATTATCCTGCCCACGCCTACAACTTTCACCTACACCGTTGCCCAGGGTGATACATTGACCGGTATCGCTGAGCGCTTCGGCGTTACGCTGGAGGCGCTGCTGGCTGCCAACCCTGGCATCCAGCCGGAGGTGCTCCCGGTTGGGACAACGCTCATCATCCCGGCCACCAGCGGAACCCTCGCCGAGTCAACGCCCACCCCCGCCCAGCTCCCGGCCCAACAGGCGCGCTGCTGGTCGGAGACGGATGGAGGGCTGTGGTGTTTCGCCCTGGTGCAGAATGATTACGCCGAGACTCTTGAAAACCTATCCGCCCAATTCACCCTGCTGGATTCCAACGGACAGGAACTCGCCAGCCAGGTGGCCTTTGCTTTGTTGAATACTCTCCCCCCCGGACAGTCCATGCCGCTGGCGGTCCATTTTCCTCCGCCGGTACAGGCCAATGGAAGCGCGCCCCGTGCTGAAACCAGGACTACCCCGCGAGTCCAGGTGCTGACCGCCACCCGCCTGCAGGCGGGGGATATGCGCTACCTGCCGGTAATGCTGGAGAATACCCTGGTCAGCGTGGATGCTTCCGGGCGGACAGCGCAGGTCTCCGGTCTGGTGATATTGACCGAGGCGGGCACAGCGAACACCCTGTGGGTGCTGGCAACCGCTTACGACGCCGCTGGGAATGTGGTTGGTGTGCGCAGGTGGGAATCCCCTTCCGCACTGACGGCGGATGAACCCGTCTCATTCGATTTCCTGGTATCCAGCGTGGGGCCGGTGATTGACCGGGTGGAATTCCTGGCAGAGGCAAGGCCATAAAGAAAACCCTCCCCCGCTTCGCTTCGTTCCGAGGGCCATAGTCCCACGCAGGGGAGGGTTCAAGAATAAGGGGCTATCTTAAGGTTGCAGCCACAAATAGCGTTCCAGTGGAATGGTGATCGGTGTCAGAACAAAGCCTTTCACATTCGATCTGACCAGTTCATATGAAACATCGTGCATGATGAACAGCGCCGGTGCATCCTGGACGATTATTTCTTCTGCCTGCTGGTAGAGCTGGATGCGTTTGGTCACATTTTTCTCCACACGCGCCTGGTCAAGGAGCGCGTCCAGCGCCGGGTTGCTGTAATGGCCGGTGTTCTGTTCAGCCCCGCTATGGAACAGCACGTCGGAAAAATTCTCAGGGTCGGGGTAATCCGCGCACCAGCCGCCGGTGAACAGTTGACCATGCTGGCCGGAGTTTAGCAAATCGTAATATTTATCCGGGTCAAGGTTCTCGATGGTGATGGTCACACCAAGGTTTTGCTGCCACATCTGGGCCATGGCTGCCACGCTCGCCCCGGCCGTATTACCAATGCCAGCATCGGTAAAGATGATGGGCGGGAGTCCCTGCGGGCCGCCATAATTGGATTCGGCCAGCAGTTGGCGCGCCTGTTCGGGATCATAGGGCAGGCCCTGGAGGTCCAGACTGTACCCCGGCATGGCCGGCGGATAGGGTCCCTTAGCCAGGAGGCCGATCCCATTGCTGACCACGTCTATATATCTCTGCCGGTCGAAAGCCATGGTGAAAGCCTGGCGTACTTTGACATCGTCGAAGGGCGGCTTGGTAACATCAAAAACTACGTATTCGGTGCACAGGCTCACGCCGCTGTATAAGGCGGCATGCAGAGGGTCAGCCGGGTCAAGGACGCGCGCCACATCGGAAGAAGAGACGCCAGCCATGTCGATCTCACCCGATTCGTACAGCCGGATGCCAACGCCCGAATACAACTCCACGACGATTTGCGAGATGGACGGCGGGCCGAGGTAGAAATCCTGGTTGGCATCGTAGACCATCAATTGGAAGCTGTCCCAGCGGGTCAGTTTGTAGGGTCCCGTGCCGTTCGGGGTGCGGTACCACTCCGATCCGGATTCGACGTTTTTCTGATCCAGCACGAAGGCGACCGGCATGGTCAATTTGAACAGGAAGTAAGGTTTGGCTGCGTCTATCGTGACCTGAAGGGTATGGTCGTCGAGCGCCTTCAAGCCGGAGATGTGGCCGGCCGTTCCGGCGTGCATCTCCGCCACGCCCACGATATCGCCCAGGTAGGTCAGGACGGTATCAGACTGGGTGGCCGGATCCGCGGCGCGTTCCCAGGAGTAGATGACATCCTGTGCCACCACGCTGCGGCCGTCATGGAATTTGGCATTCGTCCGCAGGTGGAAGGTGTAGACCGTGCCGTCCGAGGAAACATCCCAGGACTCGGCCAGTTCCAGGACCGGGTTCAGACTGGTATTGAAGGAGACCAGTCCGCTGAAGACAAGTTTATTGCCAGAATCGTGTTCGGTGGCCGGATCGTAGTCGCGCGGATTGGTGCTTTCGCCTCCCGAAAGGAAGAGTGCCTGGCTACGGTTCACGCCATTGACCACCGGCGACTCGAAGACCATCCCGTTCAGCAAGGCAGCCACATCGTTGGCGTAATAATCATACGCCGAGGGCGAGCCGAAGGTTAATATGAAGAACAAGCGCGTCCCGTAAATGGCCGTTGTCATGCCGATCTTCAAATCCGTGCCATTGCTCGCGGCGGTCACAACCCGGCTCCAGGCAGGTGTGCCGTCGGCACGGCTCAGGGCCGCGTCGCTGACAATTTGCACGCCAGTCAACCCGGTCAACACAGAGCTGCTGAGAGAAGCCATCGCTGATTCGGGCGTGTCACTGGCTTGCACCGAAGAGACGTACAAGTATGAAAAAACGGTCTGGTCAGGGCTGGCAAAAACCGTCAGCGCCTGGTCACCCTGGGCAGGCGCCTGAGTGGTCCAGCCGGCTGGATAATAAACCCGCACGCCGCTCTCCTGGTTAACATAGGTCAGCGGTTCAACTGCCGGTGTTGCGGTGGAGGCGTTCACTGGTCCGGCCGTGGCGGTCACCGGTCCGGCAGTGGGGGTGGCAATCCCTGAAAGCTGGCAGGCGAGCAGCAGGAAAGCTGTAGCCATCAGGATGGAAATAACCTTCGTTGTGTGCTTCATTTTTGCCTCTTTGAATGGCGACGGGTGGTAATCAGTACCGGCACGGCAATCACCAATACCGCCAGGATGCAGCCACCCAGTCCGAACTCGATCCCCAATACCACGTTATGGCTGATGCCAAGACGTTCGGTCAACGGCACCGAGGTCGCCGTCGGACCCGGAACCTGCTTTGTCGCAACGGGAGTGGCCGTAGCCTGAACCCGAGTCGGGAGAGGCGTGGGGTTTGCCGGCGCGACCGGAGCTGCGCCCACTGGAACAATCGTCGGCACTTGAGTCGCAGTGGAAACCGGCGTTGGGTTCGAGGACCCGAGGCGTGGCGCTGCGCCGATGGAGAGGCGCCAGGCATCCTCCAGCCTGTCCGTGTCAAAACCATAGGCTGACTGTAAAGCCTCGTCCGTTGTCGTGCCATTGTGCAGGCCGGTCAAAAGAGAAGTCATTTTATCCCGCCCATAGGTCTGAATGAGAAAATTAACCACGCTAAAAGACTCGGTATACGAGAGAGTCGCGCGGTCGGATTCTTCCGAGAAGCCGCCCGCCAGCGAACGCAAGGAGGGCAGCTGGTCGGCAGCCTTGGCCTGGTCGAATTGTGCCAATTCGGCAGCCTGCGGTCCACCCTCGCCGTACATGGCCAGACCTTCATTCAACCAGGTTGGGATGAAACCCAGACAAGTAAAAGTCAAGTGACCGACAAGTACATGGGTCAGTTCATGGGCTTCAGTGCTCTTGCCCCAATCCAATTGATCGGTTGAAACGCCGATAATAACAATGTCATATTCAGGGAAGGCCTGGCCGCCGACCCAGGCTGGTTCGTAAAGGATGGCGTCTTTCAAATCATTGGTATTGGCATAAATATAAATATCAACCGGCTTATCCGTGCCCAGTCCCACGTCCTGCGTCAGGCGTACCAGCGCCGTCGCGGCTGCATCGTGCAGGGCCTGTCCGAAAGCCTGCCCTCCATCATAATAATGAAGATTGATATTCCCGCCGGAGATTACCAGCCAATTGTGGACGCTGTCCAGCCAGAGCTTCGTCTGTTTAGGACTGGTGAACTGCGCGCCGCTGGCATCCTGCACCTGCCACTGCCACCAGATCGAAGCCCCAGGGGGCAGTGAACCAGACTGCTGCATCTGCCAGGTCCACTCCACCTTTACATCGGCTGCCGGAGTGAAAGCCGGGAAGGTCTTGGCCACCACCGTTCCGCAAGTCAACTGATCCACACCATATTCGAGCACCGCCGAAGTGATGTTGACCCCGCCGGTAAACTCGGCTCGGAATGTTGCGCTATCCGGGAACGCCAGCGTGATGGTATCGCTGACAACGGTGATGCCTGCCTGGGCATGGACCGGTACCGCCAGGTTGCATAGAAACAAGCTGAGCAGCGCAAAAATGAACAGCCGAATTTTCGTCATGGGACTCCTTCCTGCAAAAGCAAGATATGAATAGTATAACAGGGCTTACACAAAGTCGGAAAGCCCGGAAATCCCCACCGCCTAATCACCGGCTTCAGCGCCCCATCCCACGGGGATCCCGGCAGAGTACCGGGACGATGTCCCGGAAGGACATCGGGATGATATGCTTCGCGAAGGTTGCAATGTGCAATAAGGGAAAAAACAATGGCAGACCCCGCAGACTCATGTCTGCGGGGTGGCGCATTCCCGACAGAGCATCGGGACGGTGTCCTGAAAGGACATCGGGACGATATCCACACAACGCAATGAGGCTTCGGCACCTCATGGTACCGAAGCGGCCGATGGCGGCCCAAAGCCGCCTCGGCCAGGGGCATTCGTTTTCAAATAAAAAAAAGAGGAACGAATCCCTTTGCGCGGAACCGTCGTTCTCCTCGAGAAGTCCTTCATATTTAAGTATGCCTGCAAGAGGGCTATTTTGGGCGGCGATTTGAATTTGAGGGACGAATAACGAATGGGCGTCAGCAAGTTGACACGTTGACATGTTCCCGTGAAAGGCAAGTACATTTAATGACGCAGAGATGAAGATGCAAGGGATGGCGTGTCATGTACTCCAGCCTGCGGAAACAGGGGGAGAATCGCGGCGGATAATAGGCGCAGCAGCGCTGCGCCCCTACGGATGGACTTCTTCGGAATATTCAAATTTTAAGGTTCGAAAGAAAACGCGGCAAGGAAGACGATGAGAGCCGCGGGGTTATTATAGAACATTTGTTCAGTTAAGTCAAGGGAAAAGAGAAAAAATAGGGATCAGGTAAACAGGAATCAGGTAATCAGGGATCAGGCGATGGGGGATGAGATGGAAAAGGAAAATGCCGCTCGCGAGGGGGCGAGGGGCAGAGGGATTACAGCAGGAATGGATGAGAGGGAGAAAGAACCTTGACGAGGAATTGAACCTCAGATCTAGCGGTTCCAGGTTCAAGCCCTACTGATCAACATATTTTATTGTGACCAAATCACTTGGTACTATTATATTTTTTCAATGCCGATGAAATAGGGAAAGCGCAAAAGCTACTTCCCCATCTCCGTTTTCTCCCAGCGTCTTCCTCAACGAACGTTCCACGGAAGGTCGTCGCGGTTTATCACAAAGGGATCCGCAAGAAGGATATCGGCGTTGAGGTTGTCCACCAGTGCCCCGCTCTTTCCAAAATAGCCGTGCCAGCAGAGAAAGAAGGCAATCCGCGGGTAATCGTTCTTGATCCGTTTAATGAGGAGCGACGTGTCCCAGTTCCCGGTGCTATAGTTTTCGGGCTCGTACTCCGCGATGCCAAGCGGCTTGCCCATGTTCACGTAAACGGTGTAGTCCGCGATCGACATATCATCCGCGTAGTTGGTGCCCGCGATGATGTCGACGTAGTCGTCTCCCGGATAGTCCCAATCCACGGCCCGGAAGACGGTGGACGTTCGGATGTCGTTGCCGTGCGTGGACGAAGGGGAATAAACCCAAAGGAGATTGTCCAGGCCCTTCTCGTTTGAATAATAATCGTGCATGGCACGGTATACCCGGATGAAGGGTCCCGGGTCGGAGGGATGAGAGGAGATGCCCCACCAGTACCAGCTGGCGTTCATTTCCTGCATGGGCCGGAAGAGCACGACCACACCCGCGTCGCGGAGTTCCTGAAGGGCTCCGGCGATCCGGTCCAATTTGCGCATCCAAGCCGCGTGGACAGGCTTCTCGGGATTGAGGAGGTCGTCCAAACTTGCTCCAGGCGGTAGACCGCTTAGCGCACTTTCGGGACCCTCCCACGAGCCGGGATGGGACGTGAGGTCTGTCTCATCGTGAAACCAAGGGTTTAGCGGGGTTAAGGTGACCATGACAATCCCACCGGCGCGGGCGTAGTTGATTAAGACTTCATTGGCATCCGAGAGCTGGGCGGGAGTGAAGGAACGGCTCCATTCAAAATCGTCGCCGATGATGCCCGGCCACTCCCCGGTTTTTTGATACAGGGCTTCTATCATGGTGTGGTAGCCGCGGTACCAGGCATCGTCCGTGATCTCGTCGCCGTGGCCCGCGTTCTGCCCGCTGATGGCCCCACGGAAAACCGGGGCGCTTGAGAGGCTGGCGATGTAATCCAAGACCTGAGCCCGCTGAATCACAATAGGTGTGGGGGTAGGTGTTGGAATGGGCATTGGTGTCATCGTGGGAGTTGATATTATCGTCGGTATCGGAGTAGGCGAAGGTGATATAGGTGTAAGTGTAGGCGGAACAGATGTTGAAGCGGGAGCGCATCCACTCAACAAAACAGTTAGAAACACAAACCCAAAGAAAACAGACCTTATTGTTTTTTTTATGACCCTTATCTCCTTTTTGATTCGATTGTGTAGGGTTGCCCCCAACTAGGTGCTCAGCCGTCGTTTGGTGGCTCAACAGCTTATGGGCCGTGACGGTCGAATCGCCGAAATTAATATAGGCATTAGGCAGCAAATTACTCATATTGTACAGCAAACCCAAATCCACTTTAATTCTCTTTACTTTCGTTGAGTAGAGGGTTATTTACCTGGTGGTTCTAGATTCAAATCCTGGAGAAGTACGTTTTATATAAGCCTCATTATCATAACCTAGATGTTCGAGGTTCAAATCCTAGAGGGATATTTTATTTCCCTTCAACGATCTTGATCTCTGCCTTGTCCGTTATACTCCCACCTGGAGAGATCTCTTCCAAGATAACACCTAACACATCTTCGATGTTATTCATCACGTACCCATTCCCGAAACGCAAAACAGTATAGCCTTGCGCCTTGAGGAAGGCGGTGCGTTCGGCATCGTATTCCTGCTGGTCGAGGTGTTGACTACCGTCCACTTCGATGACGAGTTTTAGGCGTGGGGCGCAGAAATCGGCGATATATGGTCCGATGGCATGCTGCCGGCGGAAGCCGACAGCATTGGCATGATGAGCGCGGAGATAGGTCCAGAGTTTGGCTTCGGCGGGGGTTTGCTCTTCCCTGGCACCGCCCGCCAGGGCAGGTGTCCGCATTTCAGCGGCGCGGTGCATAATCTTCGGCGTAGTGCGCTTGGCTTTCTGCATAGGAGGCTTTTCCTGCCCCCTCCCGGCTCCCCCATTTTCACCCCGCCAAGAACACGGTGCAAGCATACAGAAAATGGGGGGGTGATCTATTGTCCTTCAACGATCTTGATCTCTGCGTCGGTCAAACCATACAACTTATAGACCAGGGTATCAATGGCCTGATCGGTGGATTCGATCTCGCGCTGGAGCATTTCTTTTTCCTGCGGCGTCTCGGGACGCCGCAGCAGCCGATGGCGTGCGGGCGGACTGCTTGTGCAGGGAGAGCATACGCTCCACTAGCGAGACCATATTCTTGTTTTGTTCGTCTGAGATTTTGGGAAGAGGAATATTGCTACTTACGGCCCAGGTTTAGATTTCTTTCGGCGTTCCAACTCATTCCAAATCTTGTTGTATAGAATGTCCACGTCTTCTTGAGTTTTGCGCCCATGAAATGCTTCGCCTTGTGTTTTCCATGAGCCATCAGCCTGTTTAATCGGCCACATTTTCTCGGACTCAAGAGGAATTGGATATTTACCTTGCCATTCAATATAGATTGTACACTTTTCGAGTAAATTGGCTTCCTCTGCTTGTAAGGGAATATTGCACCGACTACAGAGTTTTACAAGGTCGTGACTCTGAATATGCGTCATCTTAGCGTTGGCTTTGAAGTATTCGGGATGCTCAAACATGAGCACTCCTTTAAGAAGATTTTCAAACGAATACCCAATGAGAAGAAAATATGCGGAGATCAACTGACCATCGAGATAATCTTCCCATTCAGCACCCTTGAGTTCTCTTGCCCCATCGTTAAATTGATTACTTTTAATTTTGTCTAGAATTCGCTGAATATCACGAAGCGTGGCATCATGATAGTAGTTATATAGCTTATCCGCAGCTCGTTTTAAATTACGGGAGACAAGTTTCCAACTGCCAAGTGATTGAGCTTTAAGCTCAAATTGCTGTGCTTTCATTTGCTCAAAAAACGGTTCCATTTTACTTGCATCCATAGGTAATCTTACCTTGTTATTGACCAGCTAGTTTTGCAATGCCCACCCAATAATGTATCCAGCCACTGTTTGGAGGCTAAAAAGGTTATGGATAACTACTATTGTATAGCATTTTAGAGGGGAACGCACAAATGAAAAGTGCCAACCCCCTCCGCCACTTCGTGACACCTCCCCCAGCCCCACCCCAACCCTCCCTCCGCTGCGCTCCGGGATGCTCCGCGATCTGAGCTTGCCCCGGTTTAATAGACACGTTTAATGTCCAGAAACCAGTTCGAATTCGGCAGGGCTTAGGTAGCCGAGAGTGGAATGCAGACGCTGCCGATTGTACCAAACTTCAATATACTCAAAGATCGCTGTTCGTGC
>CAIQQN010000069.1 GCA_903873975.1 uncultured Anaerolineales bacterium | reverse complement strand
GCACGCGTCTATTGGCCGTCGAGCCGACTGCAACCCCCTCACTGACGAAGGGTGTCTACGCCTTTGATTATGGCGATACCGCCCAGATGGCTCCCATTGTCAAGATGTACACGCTAGGTCACACCTTCATGCCGGCCGGAATCCACGCCGGTGGCCTGCGTTATCACGGCATGGCCCCCAGTGTTTCAGCTTTGTTTGATGCCGGGTATATCGACGCGGTTGCCGTATCACAGATCGGGACCTTCGATGCCGCCGTGCAGTTTACCAAAGCCGAAGGCATCATCCCGGCTCCCGAATCCGCCCACGCCATCCGCGTGGCGATTGACGAGGCGTTGGATGCCAAAGCCAAAGGCGAGAAGCGCGTCATCCTGTTCAACCTGTCTGGCCACGGGCACTTTGACATGACGGCCTACCAATCCTACCTGAACGGCGAGCTGGTGGATTATGAATATCCAGCCCATGCGATCGAAGAAGCCATGAAGGATTTGCCGCAGGTCAAGATGACGGCGGAGTAGAGTTTCACATCAAGCCGGAGGCCTCGAATTCGGAGGCCTCCGGCAAGTATTAATCACTTCTTTTTTTCCTTCATTGGTTGCTGCAAAGCGTACTCGCTGTGTAAGGGGGCATGAGGACGGGACAAACTGGTTAGGGCTCCATTCGACTTCGAGAAATCCCCAACCAAGTGAGTGCTCCCCCTTGTGACTCAATGTCCACTATGTTATATTGTCCAGAGTATCAGGCAGCTTTTTTTAGCCGCCTTGGAAGGGAGAGGAGAAACCATGAAAAAGCACATCATCGTTTTAATAATCGTGGGCCTGCTATTGTTCTCAACAGCTTGCCTCTCAACGTCTTTACAGCCAAATTCTTCCGCTACAATCACGAAAATGGCTGGCGATCTTTACGCCACCCAGACCGCGTTGGCTAATTTGGCTAATTTTCAGGAAATGGCCAACGCCACTGCCACCCAAACCGCGCTGGCTTACCAGGCCCCCGACGCAACGCTGGTTTACCAGGCCCCCGCCACCGACACCGCCCAAGCCCCTGCCACCGCCCAGGCCCCTGCCACCGCCACATCTCACCCGGCAGCGCAGGCAGTCGTCAACATCCAATCCATAAATGTCCGCTCAGGGCCTGGAACGGTATTTCCCATCGTGGGTAACGCATATAATGGTGATAAACTGACCATTCTGGGGCAGGCCTACAACTGCACTTGGCTGAAGGTTAAAACACCGGATGGGAAAACTGGCTGGGTCTCGACAACGTATGTGACCTATAACCTGGCCTGCGGCGACATTGCCCAGGCTCCAATCCCACCAGCGCCCACACAGGCGGGACCTACCCACCAGCCTACTAGCCAGGGCTCATCCTGCGATGCCAATGCCACCATTACGATCACGAACAACACTGGCTTCACGCTTACCATTTCTCTTGTCGGGCCGGCCAATTACAGCTTTAACCTGGGTGGGGGGGATAATACGCTTAATGTCTGCCCTGGGACATATAGCTACTCGATGTATGGGTGTGCAGGGGGGAGCCTTACTGGCACCGTAAGCAGCGGCGATTGGTGGGTTTTTACCTGCAGTTAAGGACAACTCAAAAGAGAATAACAAACATCAGGCACTCTGCGGACGACAAGTCTCAAATCCAAGAAAGGACGGCAGTTTTTTTGCCGTCCTTCTGGTTGATGCTTTCTCTTTCTCCCCCGCTTCTCCATCAAAAACCGGCTCCATGTGCCGGTTCAGGAACTGCGGCGTATGCCCCAATCAAAGCATACCTCAATAAGCCCTTCGATCCACACGAATTGGCCGCCCGTATCCGGGCTGTGCTCCGGCGCGCCCGTCCTGGGCAGCCGCCCCTGGCAGCCGCCGTGCGCCTGACTTGCGGGCAACTGAGGCTCGACCGGCCTTTGAATTGCACCCTTTTTCGCACACGGGGGTGGGGTTGAAGATTTGGACTATAAGTAAGTCCTGACACCTCGAAACAGAACATCTGTACGAACTGCTCCGTGTGGTAGAATCAACATCTATGCAAACTCAGCAAGCTAAACTCCCCCCGCCTCCGGGTCTGGTTGCCTCACTGCTGGCGGGATTTGATTCTGTCGCCAACCACATTGCAGTCATCCTGCCGCCGGTGCTGCTCGACCTGTTCCTGTGGCTCGGACCGCACCTGCGCCTGAAGGGATTCCTCCAGCCACTCATCGACCGCCTGCCTTCGCTGGCGAGCGCTTTCCCATCCAGTTTCCCGGACCTGACCACCGTTCAGACGGCCTGGACAGGTATTGCGGAAAAATTCAACCTGTTTGTCATCCTGCGCACGTACCCGGTTGGAGCCACCAGCCTGTTAAGTTTGAAGACCTCTTTGCAAACCCCATCGGGGGTTCCGGTGAATCTTGATGCCGGTTCGTTCTTCGGGATCCTGGGCTGGGCAGTCTTCCTGGTCTTCCTGGGCTGGATCATCGG
>CAIQQN010000068.1 GCA_903873975.1 uncultured Anaerolineales bacterium | reverse complement strand
GGTGCAGTCCTGAAAGGTTGAAACTTCCCGCCGCTGAATTTTTAAGGAGAAAACAATCATGAGCAATGCACCACAATCCAACAAGCTTCCCGAGGAAAGACGATGAATCCGATCCGTGTTGCCATTGTCGGCTGCGGCCGCATTTCAGACCTGCATCAAATGGGCTATCGCGGCCGCCAGGATGCCAAAATCATCGCAGTGTGCGACACCAATAAAGCGCACGCCAAAAAGAAGGCCAAAGAGTGGGGCGTGGACAAGGTTTACACCGACTATCACCAGGTGTTGGAGGATAAAGAGGTAGATCTGGTCGAACTGCTCACGCCCCACCACCTGCACTGTCCGATGACCGTCCAGGCCTGCCAGGCCGGCAAGCACGTCTCTGTTCAAAAGCCCATGGCACTCTCGGCCGCCGAAGCGGACGAGATGATTGCCGCTGCCGACAAGGCCGGCGTCACGCTGCGGGTCTACGAGACCTTCGTCTACTACGCCCCGGCCATGCGTGCCAGGCAGATGATCGAGGCCGGCGAGATCGGGGACATCCATACCGTGCGCATGCACATCAACAGCGGGACGGGCGACACCTCCTGGGATGTGCCGCTCTCAGCCTGGCTGTGGCGGTTCAACGAGAAACAGTGCGGCGGAGGCCCGCTGGTCTTCGACCATGGCTACCACCTGTTCTCGCTGGGCTACTACCTGGGGGGACCAGTCGAGAAGGTCTTTGCCTGGATCGACCAGACCCCGGTCAAGGAAGCCGGCGGGATCGTCAAGATCGACGCCCCGGCTGCCATCATGTTCCAGTTCAAGGCGAGCCACCGCTATGGCCTGCTGGATATTGAACATACCCCCAGGATGCGCATCTACTCGGATTACTATGCTGACGACGACCGCATCGAGGTGATTGGCGAGAAGGGCATCCTCTTTATCAATCGCTATACCACGAAGACGGTCGACCTGCCCGAATTGATGCTCTTCAAGGATGGCAAGACCACGCCGATCCCGGTTGAGGGCGTGGAATGGCATGACAGTTTCATCGCCACCACCCATGACTTTATCGAGAAGTTGAAGACCGGCGGTCAACCCCGCCTGGATGGGCCCACTGGCAAGGCCGTATTGCAGTTCACCCTGGCAGCCCTACAGTCCGCCGCGACTGGGCGCGAGGTCCAGCCGGACGATGTTAAATAAACGAGGTCTGCGATGACCTTTCTCAGGTTTCCGGAAGGTTTTGTCTGGGGTGCCATCACGGCTGCCTATCAGATCGAGGGCGCCTGGAACGAGGACGGCAAGGGCCCGTCCATCTGGGATACCTTTGTTCGCCAGCCGGGTCGGATCGAGCGCGGCGAGACGGCCGACGTGGCCGTTGACCACTACCACCGCTGGCTCGAAGACCTCGCCCTGATGCAGGAGCTTGGGCTGAAGGCATATTGTTTTTCCATCTCTTGGCCGCGGATCCTCCCCCAAGGGATTGGCCAGGTCAACCTGACCGGGTTGGATTTCTACGATCGCCTGGTGGATAGCCTGCTTGCAAAGAATATCACCCCCCATGTGATGCTCTACCACTGGGATCTACCGCAGGCACTCCAAGATCGTGGCGGCTGGGGCGAACGCTTTATCATCGATGCCTACAGTGAATATGCCCGCATTGTCGCCCAACGCCTGGGTGACCGCATCCCGTTCTGGGTCACACACAACGAGCCGATGGTCATCTCCTTGGCAGGTAATTTCCTGGGCGAGCATGCCCCCGGCCTCCAGGACCCCCTCGTCGCCCTGCGGGTGGCTCACCACTTGCTGGTGGCACATGGACAGGCAATCCAGGTCCTGCGCCTCGAGCTACCGAAAACAGCAAAGATCGGCATCATTCTGAATATCACCCCGACCTACCCGGCAAATGATACGGAAGAGGACCGTCAGGCGGCCCGTCGTTACGACGGGGTCGCCAACCGCTTGTTCCTCGATCCACTCTTCCGGGGCGAGTACCCGGCGGACATGATCGAGATGTTTGGACCGATTTTCCCTGAGATCCAGCCGGGCGATCTGCAGACCATCCGCGCCCCGCTCGATTTCGTGGGCTTGAACTACTACATGCGGGCTGTGATGCGCAATGATCCGGAGGTGATGATTCTGCAGGCTTCGCAGGTTTATCCGTCGGAAAGCGAATATTCGCAGATGTGGGAGATCTATCCACCCGGTATGTATGACATGCTGACTCGCATCCAGGCGGACTACCATCCGAAGGAAGTCTACATTACCGAGAACGGCGTGTGCGTGACGGATGGCGTGGACTTCGACGAGCGGGTGCGGGATGAGCGGCGCATCCGTTACCTGCGGGACCATCTGGCGCAGGTCCAGCGCGCCATCCAGGTGGGCGTGCCGCTCAAAGGCTATTTCCACTGGACGCTGATGGACAACTTCGAATGGGCCTTTGGCTACCGCATGCGCTTTGGCTTGATCTATGTGGACTTCACCACCCAGAAACGCATCGTCAAGGATTCCGGTCGCTGGTACGCGCAGGTCATTCGCAATAACGGTTTCGATCCGAAGGCATAAGTGCGAAAACTTATTTTCCTGCTGCTAATCATTGGCCTGCTCATCCCTTCTATAGTTGTCGGGGCACAGGGAGAGCCGTTGAATGTCTATTACGCCGGTCCTGACGGCAGTGTGCGCCAGGCATTGCTACTGGACAAGGATGTGGTGCTCGTGACGGACCCATCCCAGGCGCAGGTCTTCGTGTTGAATGGGTCGCTCCCCGAGGCGGACCTGGCAGCCATCCGAGCCCGGGTGCAGGACGGTGCCGGTTTGGTGCTGATTCTCGGCCCAGGGCTGACCGGTGGATCGATCAGCGATCTGCTCGGAGAGCCTGTGACACTCGAGAAAAAAGACGCTCCTCTCAGCCTGGCGCCGGTTTCTGGAAATGCTGACAGCCTGCTGAAAAACGTCCTGTGGACGAGCGCCCCCCAGGTCCGGGAACGTTTTACCCTGACCGGCGGCAGTCTGACCCCGCTGGTAACCGGCTTCGAGGATGGTTCGCTTGTCTTAGGAAAAGCTTCCATCGGATCCGGCCAGGTTTTCGTCCTGACCGCCTTCCTTGAGGAAGCCAATATCGAGTTCCAGCAGTGGCCGTATTTCAACTACCTGTTCTACCACCTGGCTGAGCGCGCCACTGGTCGGACGCCGCTGTCGTTTGCCGATTATCCTGCCTCGCCGGTCCCGCACCGCATCGACCAGGTCGTTCTGGTGGCGCTGATGGTCTTGGTGATGGCAACGGCCGGCCTGGCCTTCTGGCTGGTACGCCGTTACAGTCTGGCGCATCCGGAAGAGTTGGATGCCATCGTGATCGACCGGGAGGAGTTCGCCGCCAAGGAAGCACATACCGCCTGGGAGGAGATCGGTTTTCACCGCCCACTGGGCGGGTTCTTCGTGATGCTGTTCCTGGGACTGCTGCTGTTCGTGCCGATCATCATTTACCAGAACCTGATCCTGCCGGTCTTCATCCTGCCTTCAGCCCAAGCCATCGGCATCTGGGGCAGGGTGACCCAGTTCTTCGGCCTGGTGTGGACCTTCTTCGACATGGGCACGAGCGTGGCCTTCATAAAATACCTGTCCGAGTACCGTATCAACGAGCCGCGCAAGGGCATAATGTTCGGGCAGGTGTTTGTGTGGTGGCAGGCGCTTTCGGGTGCCTTCCAGGTGGCGCTGGTGATCATTCTGGCTGGGACGGTGCTGCCGAAGACGGCCTACGCCATTTACACTTGGAGCGTCATCATTCACACCTTCATCCAGATTCCGGGCTTTTACCGGGTCATGCGGCACGCCCTGACCGGCCTGCAGCGTGCGGACTACGCCCAGGTAATCGACCTGGGCTGGGGGTTGGTCTTCCAGATGGCCGCCCAGCCAATCTTTGTAGGCATTATGCTGGCCTGGGGCCGGAGCCACCCGGCTTTCGGTACCACCATAAGCGGATTGATTGGACTGGGCATTGCAGGTTATGCTGTGGAGGTGATGGCTTTCGTGCTGGGCCTGTGGTTGTACAAACGGCTGGGCTACAATACGCGCGTCTACTTCCTGGCACACTTCGACTGGGAGACAGTTTGGAAGTCCTTCCGCTTTGGAATCTTCGAAATGCTGGGAGCCGGGGTATGGGGTATCGGCCAGTCGCTTGAGATCCTGATCACCCAGGCGAGGCTGATCAACTACGCTGAAGTGTGGGGTAACTGGGTACTGGCGCAGAACTTCGTCTACGGTTTCAATGCGATTGCCAACCTGTTTGAGGGCATGATGCCGTCCATCTCGGAGGCGGTTTCGCACGGGAAAAAGGTACTCGGCCAGTATTACTCTGCCATCGCCTACAAGTGGGGCGGGATGCTGAGCGCCATGCTTGGGTCCATGATGCTGGCAGTTGCCGACCGCTTCATCCTGGGTGCCAGCGGGCCGCAGTTCGTCCGCGCCGCAGCCTACTCCATCCCGCTGCTCCTGTGGGGTGCGGTGCAGTATGGCTCCTGGGTGAGCGACATGGTTCAGCGCGGCGCCAACCACCCCTGGCTGATCATGGCAATGACCCTGGTGGAACAGACCATTCGCATCAGCCTGGCGCTGGTGTTGCTGAAGAGATTCCAGATCAATGCCCTGATCCTGGCATATTTTGTCGGCATCCTGACCAAGGACATCCTTTCCTACTTCGTGAACAACCGTGTATGTTACCGGCAAAGGTTCTATTTCTGGCAGTCAATTGGTGCGCCGTTGCTGGCGGGATTGGCGCATTATGGCATCCTGCGCTGGGTCACCGGCCTGATCTGGCGGAACGAGCAGATCACCAGTATCATCATTTTCTTCATTGCCCTGGTGCCATCCTATCCGGTCTTTGCTTTCCTGTACGCCTTCTTTGGCGGGTGGGACAACGGCACGCTTGAGGAGTTACACCAGGCAGCCTCCCTGGCAAGTTTCATGAAGCCGTTGGCCTGGCTGTTCTGGGCTGCTTCGGCGCTGGGGGCACGCATCAGCCCGCTGCACGGCCGCTTCCCGATCAGCATCCGCGCTGAGGCACTGGCGGAAGCCAAGGCGCTGGAGTCGGAGAGGGTGAGCCTGGTATAGGAAAATCTGCACCTCTGGTTTACAGGTGGGCAGTTTTACACACCTTGTTTGATTCCTATGTTGCGCACAATTATTGATACTTTTATCAGGACCCATATCGGGTGAATAATGCCTACCAGGCAATTCATCCTGGAGCGTGGCCATGGCAGACGCAATGAGTTTGCTCGATCACATACGCGTCACGGTGGATGGCCACAAGGGCGAAGTTGTCATCCACACGGCCTGAATTGCTCAAGGTCTAAAGTTTTATGGTATTATCCTGGGCACAATAGGTACTTCTTATGGATGACAAAATCACTATCATCGAAGGTCCACCCCCCGTATTCGAACCCGTGCAGGACGGCTGGGCGCTTAGTCTTGGCGAAGGTCCGTACCTGCCGCTGACCCTGCTCACGCGTCTGCGCACGTTTAACGGCCCAGCGCTGGTCGAGCGTTGTTACCATCGCTGGCGCCTCCACGAACCCATCCATCTGCACTATCGCAACGATCTGGGGTTGGAAGAGAAAGCTCCCATCGTGGCGGCGCGCTCGGTCGAGACTGACGATGGGCACGTGCTCCTGCTCTGGATCCAACTTGACCCGCAAAAAGTCCACCTTGATCTCGATGCGGGGGATGATGAGGCCAATCAGGAGTAGTTGACCAAGGTTCTCGGAAGAAGAGGGGGAGCCCGGTTCCCAGGTTTTTTTTGTTTAAGCCAATCATCACGAAAAAAATCACGCGCAGCTATGGATTTCGTCATATTGACTTAGTATTGATAATCGAGTACCTTTAAGAGGAAAGATATTTCTTGGTGGAAATGCTCATGCTGGAATGGTGTGACATAGCGTAGAGTAGAGCGGGCCTCCCGTCCGGTGTGCCCGCTTATATATTTTCACCACACTTCAATCTTCATAAGGAGATAAACATGTCAGGACAGATTAATGCTTTCGAAATGGCGCAGAAGCAGTTTGACGGTGTCGCCAAGCTGCTCAAACTCGACCCACAGATGGCCGAGGTACTGCGCTGGCCGATGCG
>CAIQQN010000067.1 GCA_903873975.1 uncultured Anaerolineales bacterium | reverse complement strand
TTGTCTCTGCCGAAAGGGTCAGCTCACCACAGCGCTCCAACACTTTGATCCCTTCCGACAGATAGGGGTGAAGTCGTTTCGAGCAGATCCGTCCATAGATCTCCCAGATTTGCTCCAGTGCCTGCACGACTTCCCCACGATAAATCGCTTTCCGTCCTTTGGGTTTGCTCTTGCGGCACGCATAACCATGCTTCAAAAGTCGTACCGCATATTTGCGATGATAGCCCGTCGCTGCTGTGAATTCATCCAGAATCTTCTGCTTCTCCGCTTTTTTAGCTTTCAGATATCTTGACTGTATTTCGACTAACAATTCTCGCTTGCTGCGTTGACTCATCATATGCTCCTCCGACAGTCCTTATATACTGTCGTAGAGTAACATTCTTTATGAGGCAACGATCCCTCACACAGTTACTTTTTTTATGAGGCAATGCGGCCCACGCGAGTAGTGTAAACTATTTTCTGTAATTTCAACGAAATAGTAGGTCAAGTGTTATCCTTACGGTGACCAAACCAAAAGGAGACGCACCATGACCTACCGAGAAGATTTTATCTTACCCGCTGAACTTATGGAACGGGTGAGCAAGCAAGGATTTGACATTCTGCCGGAACTGATCCAGGTGATCATCAATGCAGCGATGCAGGCGGAACGGCAGCAGTACTTGAAAGCAGAACCTTACCAGCATACCGAAGAACGAGAGGGGCATGCCAACGGCTACAAGCCGAAGACGGTCCACACCCGGGTAGGCAGCATCACCTTTGCGATCCCGCAAGTGCGTGAAGGCGGGTTCTACCCGGAAGCGCTGGAGAAGGGTCTGCGTAGTGAACGAGCCCTGCTGCTGGCACTGGCGGAGATGTATGTGCAGGGTGTCTCCACTCGCAAGGTGAAGGCGGTCACCGAGAAGTTGTGCGGAGTGGCCATGTCTTCGTCCCAGGTCAGTCATGCCGCCGCACTCCTGGACACAGAACTGGAGAAATGGTGCAACCGACCACTGGGAGAGTATCTCTACCTGTTCGTGGATGCCTATTACGAGCAGGTGCGGGAGGATGGGCAGGTTCGCCATCTGGCCGTTTTGTCGGCAGTTGGCATCAATCCGGACGGAAAACGCGAGATCCTGGGCGTTTCTGTAGCCTTGAGCGAGCACGAAATGCATTGGCGAGCCTTCCTGGAGAGCTTGAAAGCCCGCGGCCTGGGCGGAGTGCAGCTCATCACCAGTGATGACCACGCTGGCCTCCGCACTGCTCGCCTGGCTGTGTTTGGTGGTATTCCCTGGCAGCGTTGCCAGTTCCACCTGCAACAAAATGCCCAGGCCTACGTGCCTCGCAAGGACATGCAAACCGAGGTCACCGAAGATATCCGCACGATCTTCAACACCCCGGACCGCACCACCGCAGAGGCTTACCTGGCGAAGGCGGTTGAAAAGTACCGGAAGACCGCCTCCCGTCTGGCCGAATGGATGGCTGTGAACATCCCGGAAGGGCTGACTGTTTTCTCCTTCCCAACCGCTCACCGGCGACTTATCCGCACGACCAATGTCGTGGAGCGTTTACACCGCGAAGTCCGCCGCCGGGCACGCGTAGTGAGCATCTTTCCGAACCCGGCTTCCTGCCTGCGCTTGGTCTCGGCGATTCTTGCTGAAATTAGCGATGAATGGCTGACCGGCAGAACGTATTTGAGTTTTCAAAGTTCAGTGTAGCTCATTCTTTTTCTTTCAGAGGAAGCACTTGATCTTACAGAAAAAACCTTGCACTATCACAATTACAGAGTACTGCGTAATTTGCTAAACCAAATCTTTATTTTCACCCGTGTTTTCGCAAATGAAAGTTTAGATATTAATGCGACAAGCAGTAGATTACCAGAGGTAATCATGATTGGGACTTTTCTGGTTTTCACGATCCTTTTCTTCCTTGCCGCTTGTGGCGGAATAAACGTCCCTTTGGCGCTTGTCACGCCGGTCGTTTCCCCTTCCTCCATGCCTGCAATTCTATCTCCAACACCATCATTAATGCCATCCTCCACGCCAACTCCAACTGTTCTTCCTGCTTTCCGTCCTTTGACTGAAGTTCCGTCCACTCCTCCTGCCACTCCAACAGCTGCAACCACTCCGGTTGTCAGGCTGTTCCTGGATATTTCCGGTTGCAATACGAGCCTGGATGTCACCCACGGCATGGGCGAGGTTACCAACGCATACCTGGTCATTTACAACTACACAGGTGCCGAGCTTACCAATGTCTGTGCCACCCTTTCAGCTACTGACGAGGGAAGGTTACATCCAGATAAGACAGCCTGCGCGTCTTCTCTTCCAACAGGGTATCGGATTATGCTGAAATTGACCGTGGATACCGGATATGAACAAGACACAGCCATTCAGGTGGAAGCCAATTCTTCCGAAGGGTTTTCCGCCGGCCACCAGGTCGCATCCTGCCGCGAGCTGGGATTTCCTGGCTGGATCTCTTTAAAGGTGGGAATTCTCGAACCCATTCCCTAACCTCCATCAAGCCGGAACTTCATGGGGTGTAGATAAAAAGCCCACCAAGATTCATGAAGGAAAACTATCAACCTCCAAGGATTTCAATGACAATGAGGAAAGATGACATTCTCCAGACCGGTTGATCAAAAGTGGTGGGTGCTGGCTGCCGTCGGTACCGGCTCATTCATGGCTGCGTTGGATGGCAGCGTAGTCAATACCATTCTCCCCGTAATACAAAATGCCTTTCACTCCTCCGTCGCAGTAGTCGAGTGGATTGTTACGGTGTACCTGCTCGCTTTGAGCGGCTTCCTGCTGACTTTTGGACGTCTGGGCGACCTGCGCGGGCACAAAACAGTTTACGTGTGGGGGTTTGGCA
>CAIQQN010000066.1 GCA_903873975.1 uncultured Anaerolineales bacterium | reverse complement strand
TAGACATTTTCAGAGACGCGTTCGCGATGCATAAGCAACCTCAAAGATAAGATGGTATCTTTCAATAAAATTGAGGGGGGGAGTATACGAGCCGCTTCGTCGCCCGTACACCCCCGCTCCCCTGTTTATTGAGATGACATATAAGATGCTTGAATCTAGCACAAATGAGGGGCAAAAGTCAAGAAAAAGCGGATTTTGGTGTGTTAGCCGACAGCAAAGCCATTTTCCAGCAAACCGGAAGATTGCTTCCCGGAAGAGCGTCGGGACGATGTCGCCGCAAAGAACGCGGCTCGAAACGACACAAAAAATAATCCTTGACCAGATTCCACCCTTCGTGATAAACTTCACCAGTTCGACAATCCTAAAGAAAGGAGGCGCACTTCATGATCCACCGCATTTTTGTCACCTTTGCTCGTGTCCGCACCGCCGATTCGGGTGGTCAGACCGTACCTTCGCGGAGTGCGCCTGTTGCCTGATAATATACACGCAGTGTATTTCGGCCACGGACACTCCCTGCCCGTGGCCTTTTTTTATCTACTTTCCGAGGCAGCCATGGGCAAACCCGTGGCCGCCTGATTTAACCCCCCTCGGTTTCCCCATTTCGGAACGAAATGGAGGGATGCAAGGGAGGCTGTGAGAGGAGAGAAGAAATGAGTATCGACACCCCGTTATTCGATGGCAAACTCATCCGGCTGGGGCCGATCGACCATGAGAAAGATCCGGAAATCGTCTCGCGCTGGACGCACAATGCCGGGTTCATGCGCATGATGTATACCGACCCGCTACGCCCGCTTTCGGCCTGGCAGGTGAAGAAAAAACTGGAGGAACTGGAAAAATCCATTGAGGAGAACAAGAACATTTTCCACTTCCGCATCCGTACAAAGAGCGATGAACGGCTGGTCGGTTTTGCCGAACTGCTCTGGATCTCCTGGACGAACCTCAGCGGGTATATCCGGCTCGGAATTGGCGCCTCGGAAGACCTGCGCAAAGGTTACGGCCGCGAGACCCTCAGCCTGCTCCTGCGTTATGCGTTCGATGAACTTAACCTTTACCGGCTGTCGGCGGTCATCCCGGAATACAACCTGCCGGCGCAGTCCCTGTTCAAGGGCTTTGGCTTTATCGAAGAAGTACGCCGCCGGCAGGCGCTGGAGCGTGACGGCTGCCGCTGGGACAGCCTGGACTTTGGGCTTTTAGCTAAAGAATGGAAGGAGCGGCAGAAATGAAAGATATCTTGCACGGCGAACTCGTCCGCCTGACGGCGGAAGAACCCGAAATGCTGGCCCGGCTCGAATCGCAGTGGTCGGCTGACAGCGAATACTCGCGCCTGCTGGACTGGGACCCGGCGCGCCGGTTCTCGGTCAAGAGTTCCCAGAAATGGATCGAGAAGCAGTACGAAAACGAAGCCAATTATGCCTTTTCCATCCGCACCCTGGATGGCGACCAGGTCATCGGCATGATCGGCCTGGGCGACATCCGCTGGACGCACCGTGATTGCTTCGTGGGCATCGGGCTGGGCGAGCGCCAGTTTTGGGGCAAAGGTTATGGCACGGATGCCATGCGCATCATCCTGCGCTACGCCTTCACTGAATTGAACCTGCAGCGCGTCTCGCTGGATGTATTTGAATACAACCAGCGCGGGGTCCGCTCGTACGAAAAAGCCGGATTTGTTTTGGAGGGCCGCAAACGCAGCTTTATCCTAAGGGAAGGCCGCCGCTGGGACGTACTCTACATGGGCATTTTGCGCGAGGATTGGCTGAAACACGAGCAAGATTATAAAAAGGAAGACCTATGAACGAGAATATGTCTCTCCCAAACGCCCCTTCCATCCCGGGGCTGACCTTCCGCCGCTTCCAAGGCGAGGTGGATTACCCACACATGGCTGCCCTGATCGCGGCCTGTAAAGATGTGGACGGAGTGGAGCGTTCCACCAACGTGGAGGATGTCGCCCGCACCTACCGCCACCTGGAGAACTGCGACCCGCAGACCGACATGGTCTTCGCCGAAGTGGATGGCCAGGTGATCGCTTACGGCCGCATCTGGTGGGATGACCTCCTGGATGGAGTCCGCCTTTACCATCCCTTTGGCTTCCTGCACCCGGACTGGCGCCATAAAGGCATTGGTACGGCAATGTGGGAGGCCGGGGAACGGCGGGTGTACGAAATTGTCTCCGAACACCCAAAAGAGACGCCGAAGTTTCTCCAGGTTGAATCGTTCGAATCGGAAAAGGACCTGGTGGCCCTGCTCGAAAGAGGCGGCTACCAGCCTGTTCGTTACGAAACCTACATGGTGCGCGATCTGGGCGAACCCTTCCCCGAGGCGCCCATGCCTCCAGGGCTGGAAGTCCGCCCGGTTAAGCCTGAGAAGTATCGGCATATCTTCGAAGCCAGCAACGAAGCCTTCCGCGACCATTGGAGCCCCTTTGATATGAGCGAGGAAGTATACAAGGCCGAAATGGAAAGCCCGGTATTCCATCCGGAACTCTGGAAAGTGGCCTGGGAAGGCGACCAGATGGCCAGCGTCATTCATAACTTTATTGACGAGAAGGAGAATGCGGAATACCAGCGAAAACGCGGCTACACCGAAGGAATCTGCACCCGCCGCCCCTGGCGCAAGCTGGGACTGGCGCGCTCGCTGCTCGTCCAGAGTATGCAGATGTTCAAGGAGATGGGCATGACCGAGACCGCTCTGAGTGCGGACTCGCAGAATCTCTCCGGAGCGGTTCGACTGTACGAGAGCGTCGGCTACCGCAAGGTCAAACTGCAGATCAATTACCGCAAGCCAATAGAGTAAAATAGAGCAAGCGATAAACAAAAAAGTAAAAATAACAAAACCGGTTGCTGTTCCCATTTGAAAGGAGAATGCCATGCAACTACGCTGCACTTACTGCCAGAACATGTTCGCCATCAGCCGCGAGGATATGCTCGCCGCCCTGGAACACATGGAAGAGAATAAACAGGTTTACTACGATGCCCACTGCCCAAAGTGCCGCCGCGCCAACCGCGTCGAACGGGCCCGCATGGAGCGCTTCTTCCCGGATTGGAAAAAAGCGATCAAGGTAATGGAGAAGGAATCGACGGCGGCCGAAAGCACCGGAGCTGAGATGGCTGCGGCAGCGCCCAAGGCCGCCGCCCAACCGGAGAAAAAGCCTGCTTCCAAACGAAAAAGGAAACCGGCTGCGGCATCCGCGAAGCAGCCCGCCGCAAAGGCAACCTCCCTGAAGGGGAAACCTGCTGGAAAAAAGAAGAAATGAGCATCCGGGCAGTCTTCATTGACTTTGGCGGCGTCATTGTCCGGACCGAGGATAAAGGGCCGCGCACACGCCTGGCCAAACGACTGGGCATGACAACCCGTGACTTGGAGAGGATCTTCTTCGAGAGCGAATCCAGCCAGCGGGCTTCAACCGGTGAAATCCCGGAGGAGGGCCACTGGCAGGCAGTGGCCGAAACCCTAGGCGTCGACCGGGCGGAAGGAGACAGAATCACTGCCGAGTTCTTTTCCGGCGACCAGGCGGATGCCGCCCTGCTCGATTTCCTGCGCAGCCTGCGGCCGGGGCGCAAGGTTGGCCTCATCAGCAACGCCTGGTCCGGCCTGAGGGCGTACATTACCAGTCAGAAATTCGACGACGTTTTCGATGAAATGATCATATCCGCCGAAGTCGGCCTGGTGAAACCCGACCCGAACATTTACCGCCTGGCGCTTAAAAAACTGGAGGCGCAGCCCGAAGAGTCGGTCTTCCTGGACGATGTACTGGTCAACGTGGAAGCAGCACGCTCCGTGGGCATGAGCGCCATCCAGTTCGCCCAGCCCGAAAAGGCGCTGGAAGAGTTGAAACAAATCTTAATCAATCACCGGTGACCTTCCGCCTGTCTGGGGGAAAGGTCGCCTGACAGGACAGACAATGAAAATCCAATTGAACAACCGCCCGGTCCTGCGGGACCTGGGGGAGGGCCTGATTCTCTGCCGCACCACCGCGGCTGACGCGGAGGCCCTGGCTGAATTCAATTCCCACATCCACAGCGAGGAGGGTTTCGACAAACCGGATGAGCGGGTCGGGACCTGGACCCGCGACCTGCTCGCCCGTCCCCATCCCACCTTTCATGCCGATGACTGCACGCTGGTCGTTGAAGCTGCCAGCGGGAAGATCATCTCCTCAATGAACTTGATCTCGCAGACCTGGGCCTACGAGGGGATCCCCTTTGGCGTGGGCCGCCCGGAACTGGTGGGCACCCTGCCCGAGTACCGCAAACGAGGGCTGGTGCGCGCCCAGTTCGAGGAAGTCCACAAGTGGAGCGCCGAACGCGGCGAACTCGTCCAGGGCATCACCGGCATCCCGTTCTACTACAGGCTTTTTGGCTACGAAATGGGACTGGAACTGGGCGGCGGGTGCACTGGTTATGAAGCCCAACTCCCGAAACTGAAGGAAGGCGAGAGCGAACCGTTCACCATCCGCCCGGCGACCGAAGCCGACATTCCCTTTCTAATGGAAGTCTATGCACATGCCTGCCAGCGGCGGCTTTTGACCTGTGTGCGGGATGAGGCCGTCTGGCGCTACGAATTGACCGGCCAGAGCATTAATAGCAGCGAACGGCCGGAGTTCCGCATCCTTGAACGCCCTGGGACGAACGAACCGGTCGGTTATTTCACCCACCCGTGGTATGACTGGGACACCGGCCTCGCTGCACACCATTATGAACTCAAGCAGGGCGTCTCCTGGCTGGAAGTGACTCCCTCGGTGGCGCGTTCCCTGTGGCAGACGGGAGAGACCTACTCGAAACGGGATGGCAGACCTGCGGTCCGCACAACCTACAGCTTCTGGTTCGGGAGCAAGCACCCGTCTTACGATATTTTCCGCGAGCGCATGCCGCGCCGCCGTGACCCGTACGCCTGGTACATGCGCGTCCCAGATGTGCCAAAGTTCATCCGCCACATCGCTCCGGCGCTGGAACGCCACCTCGCAGAGTCCATCATCGTTGGCTACACGGGCGAGGCCAGGATCAGTTTCTATCGCTCCGGCCTGCGATTGGCCCTGGATAAAGGCAGGCTGGTCACAATCGAACCCTGGATGCCTTGTCATGAAGAGCGGGGCAATGCGGCCTTTCCTGACCTGTCGTTCCTGCAACTGGTCTTCGGTTACCGGACGTTCGAGGAACTCGAACAGTCTTACGCCGATTGCATGTACAACAATGACGAGATGCGGATACTGTTGAATACGCTCTTCCCAAAGAAGGCGTCTTCGGTGATGTTCTTGAATTAGCCATTCAGCCGCGGGCCAAGCCCCCGGCAAGCAACCTGAAAATGAAATCTTTTCTCCGCTCCATAGGAACCCAGTTCCGCACCCTGAACCGCCCGGCCAGGTTATTCCTGGTGGCACTCTTTTTGGATGGGCTGCTCTTTGCCGGCTGGAACCTGTTCTTCAACCTGTACATCATCGACGCCGGTTACAGCCGCGACTTTCTTGGGATGGTCAACGCCGCGCCGAGCCTCTCGGCGCTCCTGCTGGGCGTCCCGATGGGACTGCTGTCCGACCGGATGGGCCGAAAGCGCGCCATGATCCTTGGCTTTGCCCTGGCAAACTTTGCCATCATCGGCATGATCCTTGGTCGTTCCGAGGCGGTCATCCTGGCGCTGGCGCTCCTGCTTGGCGGGACCTCACAGTTATATGTCCTCAGCCAAGCGCCGTTCATGATGAAAACATCCGACGACAAGACCCGTGATGTTCTGTTCAGTCTCAGTTTTGGTATGTTCCCGCTGGCCAGCACGGCCGGCAACTTTCTGGCAGGTTATCTGCCGGGATTGTTCACGCGCTGGTTCAACCTGGCGAACAGTGCGGCGGCCTATCAAGCCGTCCTGCTCTTCAGCGTGGTCACCAGTTTCCTCGTCCTGGTGCCAATCGCCTTCATCCATGAACCAAAAACGGCCAGGGCAGAAGAAAAGACTGAACCAACGGAACGCAAGCCCCTGGTCTGGAAAGTGCTGTTCCGTCCTCTGACCATGAAACTGGCCCTGCCCAACCTGGCCATTGGCCTGGGCGCAGCCATACTCGTCCCATACTTCAACGTCTTTTTTGCTGAACGTTACCAGATGAGCGATTCGATGCTGGGGATCCTGTTTAGCGCCGGTTCCCTGCTGACCGGGATCGGCTGCATCATCGGCCCGCGGCTGGTGGGCAACCTGGGTGGGAAAGTGCGGACGGTGGTGCTCGGCCAGGGAGTCAGCCTGGTGTTTTTGTTATTGATCGGTTTTTCACCCTGGCCCTGGCTGGCGGTGATCGGCTTTTTGGTGCGCGGCGCGATGATGAACATGACGTCCCCACTCTTCGACGCCTTCGCCCTGGAACAGAGCCACGAGTCCGAGCACGGGGCGGTCAACAGCATCCGCAACCTGGCCTGGAACGTCGGCTGGGCGGTCGGACCGTACATCTCCGGCGTGGTGCAGCAGCGCTGGGGGTTTTCGCCGCTGTTTGTAAGCACCGCGGTTTTGTACGCCCTCGGCATCAGCCTGACGTGGATCTTCTTCGGCCCGAAGGCAGGACGCGACCCGCTGCCAGCCCCCGTGATCGAAGATGTTCCTTGAGAAGCGGATGCCCGGTAAGTTGCAACTACAGGGAATCCTGTCGGAGTGGAGCTAAGGAAAAAGAAGCCAAAAAGGGGTCAATTCACTTTGTGTCCCAACACCCTTTTTGGCACAATTTCTCCAATTCCCGCTCGTCCCGTTGACCAAAAGTCTAATAAGTCTTATAGTCTGATTAGCCTCACAGGTTAGAACCGATTTATTAGATCGATAAGACCATTCAGATCAGGAGATTCACTATGTTCCATGGTGGCGGTTGGGGTGCATATATGCGTTCGAGCGACGAGAAGCCCAAGGTCACGCGCACATTACTGGTACGCGTCCTTAATTATGCCAGGCCATATTGGGGGCATATCACCGGCATGCTGGTGATGATCCTGCTGAGCACGGGGGTCGGTCTGGTCTCCCCGCTCATCTTCCGCACAATGATCGACAAGGTTCTGCCTTCGAAGAACCTCAACCAATTGGGCTTGCTGGCGATTGCATTGTTGATCCTGCCCATCCTCAACGGGGGGATCTCGGTCGTCCAGCGCCGGCTCAACTCGCAAGTCGGTGAAGGCGTCATCTACGATCTGCGCGTGGCGCTCTTTGGCAGACTGCAGCGCATGAGCCTGCGTTTCTTCACCAACACCAAGATCGGTGAATTGATGAGCCGCCTCAACAACGATGTGGTCGGCGCGCAGACCGCCATCAGCAACACCATCACCAGCATCATCACCGATATCATCCAGGCAGCGGCCATCCTGGCTGTGATGCTCACACTCCAGTGGCAATTGACCCTGGTCAGCGTGATCATCCTGCCGCTATTCATCCTTGCCGCACGAAGGCTCGGCACGACCCTGCGCGACCTGGCTCGCAAGCAAATGGAAGCCAACGCACAGATGAACGCCCACATGCACGAGACCCTCAACATCGGCGGCGCATTGCTCGTCAAACTGTTCGGACGCGCCAACGAGGAAACAAACCGCTTCAGCGGACGCGCCGGCAGTGTGCGCGACCTCGGCATCCGACGGGCGGTTATCGGCTCGACCTTCTTCATGATCCTTGGCCTGGTCGGCGCGGTGGGCACGGCGCTCGTCTATGGCCTTGGCGGCTGGTACGTCATCCGGGGCACATTCACAGTTGGCACCATCGTGGCCTTCGGCTCGTACCTTGGCCAGCTCTACGGTGCACTGCAAGGTCTCGCCAGCGCACCGGTGGACTTCTCCACGTCCATGGTCAGCTTTGAGAGAGTCTTCGAAGTCATAGACCTGCCGCAGGACATCTCTGAGAAAGAAGGTGCGCTTGTCTTGAGCAATGTGCGTGGCGATCTTGAATTTGATAACGTCACCTTCAACTACAGCATCGACGAATCCAAACTGCTCAAAGATGTCAAACGGTATGGACGAATGGAAGACGTGGGCGCGGTACTGTCCTTGACAGGCAAAGGGGACGGGAAGAAAAAAGATGAAGGACCCGTCCTTCGACATGCTCCCCCTTCGGTGACTTTGACGGACAGCGTTTCAGCAGATGAGGAATCGGAGGGCACTTCCCAAGCCCGCGATGTGGCCCTTGAAGGGATCTCCTTTAAAGCCACAGCCGGACAGTTGGTGGCACTCGTTGGCCCCTCCGGCGCCGGGAAGACGACGGTCACCTATCTCATTCCGCGCCTCTACGACCCGTCCGACGGCGTGATCCGCATTGACGGCCACGACCTGCGCGGTGTGACGCTCGATTCGCTTTCGTCCGCCATTGGCATGGTGACGCAGGAGACCTATCTCTTCCACGACACCATCCGCACCAACCTGACGTATGCGAAGATGGATGCAATGCAAGCGGAGATCGAAGCCGCGGCGAAGGCGGCCAATATCCACCAGTTCATCATGGACCTGCCCGAGCGCTACGACACGATCGTCGGCGAGCGCGGCTACCGCCTGAGCGGCGGAGAGAAACAGCGCATCGCCCTGGCGCGTGTGATCCTGAAGAACCCCAAGATACTGGTGCTCGACGAAGCCACGAGTTCCCTGGACAGCGAATCTGAATCCCTGATCCAGGATGCCTTGAAGCGCGTCATGGCAGGCCGGACGAGCATCGTCATCGCCCACCGCCTGTCCACTATCCTGGCGGCGGATCTGATCCTGGTGATGGATCGAGGCAGGATCGTTGAACGCGGCACGCACGAGCAGCTGCTGGCGATGGGAGGGTTGTACAGCCAGTTGTATGAGACGCAGTTTAGAGGAGAGAAAATGTAATTACAGGCTTTTTTTATATGATGCAATATTATAAAAAGAGTAAACATAGTTTTCCAAAGCCGTCTGAAGAATCCAAGCAGAAGGCCTAGGAATCCCTGTATAATCTCCCCCATGGTCCCCTACGAGTCTTTAATCCATGTTCTTGCATTCCTTTCGGGATTCCTTATTGTCGTCCTGACCCTTTTCTCTGCGCTTTCCACATTCGTTTTGCCGCGCGCCGCACGCAGCCAGTTGAACCGGATTGTCTTTGGTACATTGCGACGGGTGATCAACATCATCCTGCGTTTTGCAAAGACCTACAAACGGAGGGATGCCATTATGGCATATTACGCCCCCATCGGCCTCATGCTGCTTGTCCCAACCTGGTATGCCCTAATCCTGCTCGGATATTCTGCTATGTACTGGGCGTTGGGCGTGGGAGACGCATTCACTGTATTCCATTTGAGCGGTTCGTCCCTGTTCACCCTTGGTTTTGATTCCTCTCCGAAATTTTGGACTTCTTTCCTGGTTTTCTCCGAAGCCATGCTTGGGTTGATCCTAGTGGCTTTGCTGATCGCCTACCTGCCTACCATGTATTCCGCCTTTTCGCGGCGCGAACAGGCCGTGAATATGCTAGGCGTGCGTGCCGGCACCCCGCCTTCCGCCCTTGAAATGCTTCAGCGTTTCAACCGTATTCATGGATTAGATAAATTGGCTGATTATTGGAAGAACTGGGAAGCATGGTTCGCGGACATTGAAGAAAGCCATACCACCCTGCCCGCGTTGACCTTTTTCCGTTCACCGCGCTCGGATGACTCCTGGATAACCGCCGCTGGGATCGTGCTGGATGCGGCCTCCCTGACACTTTCCGCCATTGATATTCCTTCTGAAGCCAGCGCAGCGTTATGTATCCGGGCGGGATTCCTAGCTTTACGGCGCATTGCGAATTACTACGATATTCCCAATCCCCAGGATCCGCATTATCCTGAAGACCCGGTTAGTATCTCGCGCGAAGAATTCGAGACGGTACTTGAACAATTATCCCATGCTGGCTTGCCGGTCAAAACCGATCATGAAAAGGCATGGCATGACTTTTCGGGCTGGCGGGTGAACTATGATCGTGTCCTTGTCAGCCTGTGCGCCCTAGTCATGGCGCCACACGCGGTCTGGTCCAGTGATCGCGTCCAGGAAATTTATACCCCGTCGTTATTCTTGAAAAAGTAGGAATATCAGGTTTTTCCCCTTGCACAACAGGCAAAGATCGATTTATCCGTGCCACTTGGCATACACGAGGATCAGGACAAAAATGGCCCCGCAACCTGCCAGTCCGAGCAAGGTGTTTGCAACCCATTTCTCATGCCAGGAATATTTCCTGGTGAGCAGGTAGAGGATGAAAGCCAGTACCAGCCCAACCAGCCCGGTCATGAACAAGAATATGCCCGCCATATCGTATCCGGATTGGTGGATCTGACCGAGGGTCCAACCGTAACTTATCAGGATCAATGGGGCGATGCCAATTGGAAGTGCTTTTATGATTTTCATTTCCTTATGGAGCGCACATCCACAAGTAGATCGGATGATCGCCGGCGGGGTAATTGCTGGATGAAAAACCAACACTAACCTGTGAACTTTCGGGGAGAAAAACGAACCACAAGTCCTTTAATTCCAGGGCAGCGGGAATGTCAAAACGCAGCCAAGCATCCACTGCCTGCCCTTGGACCAAGCCTGTCGTCAAAGCCATGTAATCCGCATGATCCTTGCGATGTCCATAAATTGGCTTGAATTCGGTCGCGCCGTTGAGCGCGCTAAAATGCTCGGGTGCTGGTAAGTCCCGCTCGCCGGTCCCGGTATTCTTAAGGCTGATGTGGATCCAGAGAAATTTTTCACCCGCGGGAGGCACTCTTGTTGAACCAAAATCTGTCAGATAGCTGGTGGTAATCTCGGCCTGGCTCATCACCACCTGGAGATCATCATAAACAATCATCTGGCCGGGTGACCCGGGTGTGGGCAAACTCTTGGTCTCCGCGGTGGGGTTTGGAGTTGCTGAAGGAACAGGCGTGGGGAGGACCGACCCGCTGGTGGAATTGCAGCCAGTCAAGATCAACAATCCAAACAAAAACCTCAACACAAGCATCAATGTCTTTGGCATACCGCATCCCTTGCTATTGAACGATACATCAACACAACGCGTCCTTCCATGCGTTGGATGGCCTGAACACGGAAAATGATCCTTTGGTCAGTCATATATGGAATTATAGCATCCGCAAGCCGGGCAGGGATGATAAAATACCAGCATGGGCATACTCTATCTTGTCGCCACCCCGATCGGCAACCTGGAAGACATGAGCCCGCGTGCCGTGCGAACCCTGCGCGAGGCGCGCCTCATCGCCGCTGAAGATACGCGCGTGACCCGCAAACTGCTCACGCACTTCGGCCTGCACACCCCCCTGACCAGTTACTTCGAGCAGAACAAGCTGACCAAGCTCGGTGTTATCCTGGCCGCGCTGGCAGAAGGTGACGTGGCGCTGGTCTCGGATGCCGGGACACCCACCATCAACGACCCCGGCTATGAACTGGTCAAAGCCGCATTGTTCACGGGGCACAGCATTTGTCCCATCCCCGGCCCATCCGCGCCGGTGGCGGCGTTGGCGGCATCGGGCCTCCCCACCGACTCGTTCCTGTACCTTGGCTACCTGCCGCGTAAATCATCCGAGCGTCAGGCGCTGGCAGGACAAATTGGCAATTTGCCCTGCACGCTCATTTTCCTCGAGTCCCCGCACCGCCTGCTGGCCGCGCTAAAAGACCTGGAGTCCTCCCTCGGCGACCGGCAGATCGCGGTCGCCCGCGAACTGACCAAGATCCACGAGGAGATCTGGCGCGGGACCATCTCCGGTGCGTACGAACGTTTTTCGGAAGTCGAGCCGCGCGGCGAGTTCACGCTGGTGGTGGCGGGAAAAAGGAAGATCGAAAAACAAAAATGGACGGAAAACAAGGTGATCATCGCCATCAAGTTCGGCTTGAAACTGGGCGAGATCCCGTCCGCATTGGCAAAGCGGGTGGCTGAAGAATCCGGGTGGAGCCGGCACGATATATACCGGATCATCGCTTCACAGTAGTTTTCAAGGAAGAACATGGATCTTGACGATTTCATTGCTTTCAAACAACTCGATCCTCAGAACATGCTCGGTGAGATCGACAACCTCCCGGCGCAACTGGAAAAAGCCTGGGAGCTGGGACAGACCCAACCTTGCGAAGGTTTCCCCTCCGGGGACGATGTGAACCCTCCGCAAGGATTCTCCAGGATCCTCATTGCCGGCATGGGTGGCTCAGCCATCGGCGCGGACTTGCTGGCAGCTTATATCGCCCCAACCTGCCCCGTCCCGGTCATTGTCCACCGTGACTATGGTCTGCCCGCCTGGGCACACGGCCCGGAGACGCTGGTGATCGCCAGCTCGCACTCAGGGAACACCGAAGAGACGCTCGATGCATTCAACGCCGCTCTTCAGAACAAGTGCCAACTTATGGCTGTCGCCACGGGCGGCAAGTTGGCCGAGCGTGCCGCGCAGGCAAATATTCCGCGTTGGGAATTCGAACACCGGGGTCAGCCGCGCGCGGCGGTCGGCTTTTCGTTCGGGCTGCTGCTGGCAGCCTTCACCCGGCTGGGATTAATTCCCGACCCGGTCAAGGTAACGAATGAAGTCGTTACCACGATAGCAGCCATGAAAAAACAGCAAGAGACTCTAAGGGCCGATATCCCGGTGGCACACAACCCTGCCAAACGGATGGCCGGGCAACTCGTCGGGCGCTGGGTAAACGTCTACGCTTCCGGCTGCCTGACCCCGGTAGCGCGGCGCTGGAAGGGACAGGTCAATGAGATTGCCAAAGCGGGAGCCGGTTTCGAGGTCCTGCCCGAAGCAGACCACAATGCGCTGACCGGACTGCTCAACCCGGAAGACGTCCTGCCCCGCATGACGACGGTGTTCCTGCGCGCTCCGTCCGACCATCCGCGCAACAGCCTGCGCCTCGACCTGACCCGACAGGAGTTCATGGTGGAAGGTCTGACCACTGAAATCTACGAAGCACAGGGAGAGTCGCCGCTGGCCCATATTTGGACAACATTACACTTTGGGGATTACACGGCTTATTACCTGGCGATGGCCTATGGCGCCAACCCGACGGAGGTGGAGGCGCTGGAAAACTTCAAGGCTGCCATGAAGGCGACCCGATAGAGAGTAACACTCCGGCGGGATATTATCCCGCCGGATCTCTTTTTGGCTCCCAAATAATCCAGATCATCGAGACAGGATCTGCAGGGCAACGATCCCTGCAACTGCTCCCAATACCAAACCCCCGACAATGTCCGATAGATAATGGACGCCCATCGCTACGCGCGCCAATGCCACCAGGGGTGCCCAGATACAAATGATGAGCGCCAGCCACCACGGCCCAAGTCCGAGGGCAAGGATGGCGATCAGGACCACGCGGGCCGCATGCCCGGAGGGGAAGGAGTGCGGGTCGGTTTTCCGGTACAGACTGCCCCACTCCCCTTCCGGCCTTCGGCGGCGGATGGTGAACTTGACCGCCAGCACCACGACCGCCAAAGCAATAATGGACAGAAGTACCGCCAGCGCCCACGGACGCCAGAACGGGTTGCCCAGCCACCAGAGCAGGCCCAGACCGGCCCACCAGAACCACGAATCGCCCGAGTGGGCCAGAAGGATCGCGACGGTCCGTAATAGACCTGGACGCTCGGCCACCCGCATCCGTGCGGAAAGACGAGCGTCCAGTTCCAGTAAACGCTTCCAGGTCACTTTTTGGTTGTCTTTCGGGGAGAGGCCTTTTTCTTCGCCGGAGCGGCTTTTTCGACCTTCCCGGCTTTCATCCGGTCTGTTTTCTCAGTCTTCTTGAGACGCTTTTTCAGGTCGGCGCGCATGATCTCAAGCTGGTGCGGTTTATCCACATCCATGCCCACTTCGGCATATGGGCAGACAATGGCTTTGCCGGTGATCTTCAGGCGGTTCATGATGTTCGTTTCCGCCTTCTCGAGGGTCAATTTTCCGGTCAGGAGCAGGAAAGCCGTATCGAAGCCGATCAGGGCGGCCTGTTTGAGCGGGCTCTTGCGGGAATTGGTGATCTTCTCCCACATATTGGTCTCATCAGTGGTGATGAGTTTGATGCGCCCAACATTCATGTCGCCGCCGCAGACTTCCATATCCTTGAGCCGCGTCCAGGTCCGCTTCGAGCCCGGGAAGCGTTTCTCCATTACTTCGCGCTGGATGACGTTGTAATATACGTCCAACTTCGTCTCCATGGCCTTATTTACCACCCAGTCCACCATCTCGCCGTTGATGGCCGGGATATCGGATGAGACAAGCAACACATACTCGGCCTTCTTGTTGATCTCCAGCGCCTTTCTGGCGCCGGCTTGCAGGTTTTCCACCATCTTGCCCTGGTTGGAGACGAAATACATCTTCTTCCCGCACTTCAGGCCGGTCTTTTCGGTCAAGCCGACGATGATGACGTTGTCAACGCTCTGGGCTTCGCTCAGGGCATCCAGCACCCACTGGACCATCGGCTTGCCAGCCACGTCCACCAACGCCTTGGGATTACCCCGGGTGGCATCGTACAATGGCTCTTCCGGGAGCGGAACTCCGCCCGCAGTCACGATTGCATCCATAATTTCTCCTTTTCTTGCTTCACTTTACACCTGCC
>CAIQQN010000065.1 GCA_903873975.1 uncultured Anaerolineales bacterium | reverse complement strand
GGATCCTGGATTACCTCGCGGGGGCGCGCCTGAGGGCTGAAAAAGGCGAACTGGTCTTTGTCAACATGGATACCTGGGTGCACTGGAACAGGACCGGTGCGCACGTAACCGACGTGACCAATGCCTCCCGTACTCTGTTAATGGATTTAATAACGCTCGACTGGGATCAGGAGATTCTTCAAACCCTCGGCATCCCGCCTCAGATGCTGCCCGAGATCCGCTCTTCGTCGGAAATCTACGGCAGCGCCAAAGGCGTGCTGGGCGGCGTCCCGCTGGCAGGTGACCTGGGCGACCAGCAGGCAGCCCTCTTCGGCCAGGCCTGTTACAACGCCGGCGAAGCCAAGAACACCTATGGTACGGGGTGTTTCATGCTCATGAATACCGGCGGGAAAACCGTCCTTTCCAGGAACGGGCTCCTGACCACGCTTGGCTATAAAATAGGCAGCCAGCCGGCCGTCTATGCCCTGGAAGGCTCGATCGCCATTGCCGGGGCGCTCGTCCAGTGGCTGCGCGACAACCTGGGGATGATCGAAAAATCCTCCGACGTGGAAACGCTGGCCGGATCGGTGGAGGATAACGGCGGCATCTACTTCGTCCCGGCTTTCTCCGGGCTTTTCGCCCCCTACTGGCGCTCGGAAGCGCGCGGTGCCATCCTCGGCATGACGCGTTACATCAACAAGGGTCACATCGCCCGCGCCGTGTTGGAGGCCACCGCCTACCAGACGCGTGAAGTCCTGGACGCGATGGAGAAAGATTCCGGCGTCAGGCTGACCGCTCTGAAAGTGGATGGTGGGATGGTCTTCAACGAACTCCTGATGCAGTTCCAGGCCGACATCCTCGATGTACCTGTTATCCGCCCAAAGGTTGCCGAGACGACCGCCCTGGGAGCGGCCTACGCCGCCGGGCTGGCGGTTGGTTTCTGGAAGGATTACGATGAGTTGCGCCTCAACTGGGGCAAAGACAAGGAATGGAAGCCGTCCATGCCTGCGGAGAAACGCAATAAACTCTATACTGGCTGGAAGAAAGCTGTCACGCGTACGTTTGATTGGATTGAATAATCCGCTATCTGTAATTTGGTATTCGTGAACCGTAAAATCCAGACACTGAAGGAAATCCACGCATAACGATTTACAACTTACGAATTACGAGAAAACCATGAACCGACAAGAAATCCTCACCTCACTCAATTCCCACTCCCCCACCGTGCTCATCATTGGCGGAGGCATAAACGGGGTTGGCACCTTCCGTGACCTGACCCTGCAAGGCGTTGACACCCTGCTCATTGACCGCTGCGACTTCTGCTCCGGCGCCTCGGCAGCCTCCTCACGCATGGCGCATGGCGGCATCCGCTACCTCGAGAATGGCGAATTCCGCCTGGTGCGTGAAGCCGTGCAGGAACGCAACCGCATGATCCAAAACGCGCCCAGCCTGGTCCAGCCACTGCCCACCACCATCCCCATCTTCAAAACCTTCTCCGGCCTGCTGAACGCCCCGCTCAAGTTCCTCGGCTGGTTGGAGAAACCGTCCGAACGCGGCGGGCTGATCATCAAAGTCGGGCTGATCTTCTATGACGCCTTTACCGGCAAGTCCCGCGCAGTGCCGCCTCATGTCTTTGACGGGCGCCTCAGCGCACTGAAGAAATACCCGCGCCTGAACCCCGCCATCCGCTACGCTGCCACCTACTACGACGGCATCATCCTCTCCCCCGAACGGCTTACCCTCGAACTCCTGCTCGATGCAGAAAAAGAAGGCGATCACGCCCGCTCGCTGAACTATGTTTCCCTGGTCAGGGTGAACGGGGACAAAGTCACGTTGAAGGACGAAGTGTCCGGTCAGACCTTTGACATTTCCCCGCGCCTGATCGTCAACGCCGCCGGTCCCTGGATCGACGGGACCAACCGGACCCTGGGCCTGCCGACGCAATACGTAGGTCCGACCAAAGGCTCGCACCTGGTGCTCGACAATCCCGAACTGCGCGCAGCCATCGGCGACCACGAGTTCTTCTTTGAGAACAAGGACGGGCGCATCGTACTCATCTTCCCGTTGTTTGATAAAGTAATGATCGGCACTTCCGACCTGCCGATTGAAGACCCCGACTCAGCCCGCTGTACCGAAGACGAAGTGGACTACTTCATCGAGATGGTGGGACGTGTCTTCCCCGGCATCATGGTCGGTCGCGAACAAATCGTCTTCCGCTTCTCAGGCGTCCGCCCGCTGGCATATACCAAAGCCAAAAACGCAGGCCAGATCACGCGCGACCACCACATCCAGGAAGACAAACTGGGGAATATCCCGGTCTACTCGCTGGTGGGAGGCAAATGGACCTCCTTCCGTGCTTTCTCCGAACAGGCCACTGACCGCGCCCTGGCTTTCCTCAGTCTTCCACGTAAAGCCGACACGAAATCCTTGCCCATCGGCGCGGGGAAGGATGCCAGGGCCATCAAAACCGATCCGCACTATACGCGCGGCGAAATATCAGAGATGGCGATGCGTGAGAAGATTATCCATCTCGACGACCTGCTCCTGCGCCGCACCCTGCTGGGGTACCTGGGCCAGCTCACCCGCCTGCTGGTGGAGGAAATGGCGAACGCCCTCGGTGATTCCCTCGGTTGGGACGGATTGCAAAAAAAAGCCGAGGTCATGTGCACCCTCGAAATCCTAAAAGATAGGCACGGAGTCAACTTGTGAATCGCAACCTTGCGAAAGCCTGCCCTGAACGAAGTGAAGGGTCAGAACCTTCGCAAGATCTTTATATAGTAAAATATCCGTCCTATGGTTTCCAAAGTCTACGCTCTCACCTTCCTGCGCCATGGCGAGTCGGTTGGCAACCTGGAAAACCGTTTCCAGGGACATGCCGACTTCCCGCTGACCGGGACCGGCCGTGCCCAGGCACGCCTCCTGGCTGAACGCTGGAAGGCCGAGGGCTGCCTCTTCGACCGGGTCTTTTCCAGCCCCCTCGCCCGCGCCCGCGAGACCGCGGAAATTATTTGCGCGGCGCTGAATGCGCCGCTCGAACTCGACCCGGATTGGATGGAAATCAATAACGGCCTCATCGCTGGGTTGAACCAGGAGGAAGCTGCACAGGTAGCCAGGCGGCCAGATTTCATGACCCCCTATACTCGTTTCGGCAAAACTGGTGAAAGTCGCTGGGAATTATACTTGCGCGCTGGGCGCGCCATCCAGCGCCTCCTCGACCAGCCTGCGGGGTCTTACCTGGTAACGGCGCATGGCGGTATCCTGAATATGACCATGTACGCCATCCTGGGTATTCCCATCCAGGCCGATTTCAGCGGGCCGCGTTTTATGTTCCACAACACCACCTTCGCCACTTTCACTTACGAGCCGGAACGCCACAACTGGAGCATGTTGCATTTCGATGACCGCCCGCACTGGAAGGAAGATTGACGTGGAAAAAGTGAATGTTCTGATTTTCGGCGCGGGAGCCATCGGGACATATGTCGGCGGGTCGCTGGCCCTGGCTGGCAACCATGTGGTTTTCGTGGAACAAGCCCAGGGTACAGAGGAATTGCGTGTGCGCGGCTTGCGGCTCGATTTGACCATCAGCCGGAATTCGGTCTTCGAGATCCAGGATTCGTCGGTGACATTCGCCTCGTCCCTGGAAGAAGCTCTCAAGTCTGGCTCCTTCGATTTTGCCATTTCTGCTCTTAAATCCTTCGATACCGCCGCTGCACTGGATGGTATGAAGCCCCACACGGATCAGCTCCCGCCCATCTTATGTCTCTCCAACGGCGTGGACAACGAACCGGCCATCGCCACCGTTCTAGGCGCGGACAAAGTCATCGCCGGGACGGTCACTTCCTCGGTGGGACGCCGCTTTGCGGGCGACATTGTTCTCGAGCGCCTGCGGGGCGTTGGCGTGGCCGAGAAAAATCCGCTCTCATTGTTCGTGGCAGAGCTGCTCAATGCCGCGGGTCTCAACGCTCGTCTTTACCAGCGCGCCGCCGATATGAAGTGGTCCAAGATGCTGTCCAACCTGCCCGCCAACGCCACCGCCGCCATCCTGGACATGACCGCCGCGGAAGTGTTCGCCCACCCCGGCCTGTTCCGGCTGGAGATGCGTATGCTGCGCGAAGCCCTGGCTGTGATGCGAGCCAGCCACATCCGCGTGGTGGATCTGCCGCGCCTCCCCGTCCGTCTCCTGGCGCTGGGAACAAGCCTGCCGGATTTCATCGCCCGCCCGTTGATGTTGAAATCCATCGGTGGAGGACGGGGCGGCAAGATGCCATCCTTCCACATTGACCTTTATTCAGGCCGGGGAAGGTCTGAAGTGGACTGGCTGAACGGGGCGATCGTCCGATACGGCGAGAAGGCCGGAATACCAACGCCGGTCAACAAACTTCTGACCGAAACTCTCCTGGGGCTCAACTGTGGTGAAATCCCACTGACCGGGTTCAGCCATCAGCCGGAGAAATTATTATCCTTGCTCTGAATCACAAAGGCACGCGGTCACAAATATTAGCACCATGGTGACTTCGTGATAGAGATGCCATGAAAACTCAACAACCCATCCAACCTGTCTCCCCACGCGATACTGTCGAAGTCCACCTGCCGGATGGACGCGTCCTTTCCGGCCCGCGCGGGGCAACCGCCGGGGATTTCTTGCACGCAGACCCCGGATCCGGTCCCGCACCACTGGTGGCTGCCATTGTCAACGGCGACCTGCGCGAGCTGACCTTCCCCATCAAAATGGACGCCAGCCTCGCCCCCGTTAACATGTCCGACGCCGACGGGGCACGCGTCTACCGCCGCTCGTTGACCTTCCTGCTGGAAACTGCCTTCGTGGCACTCTTCCCGGAGGCTGTCCTCATCATTGACCATTCCATCTCGTCGGGCGGCTATTATTGCCACGTCAACGGACGCCCGGCGCTCGACGAGGCCGAACTCCAGCGCCTGGAAGGGGAAATGAAGCGGATGGTGGATGCGGACTTGCCCTTCCTGCGCCGCGAAATACCGGTGGCGGAAGCCGTCGCTTATTTTGAGAAAGAGAACTATCCCGATAAGGTCAGCCTGTTGCGGCACCGGCGCAAGCCTTACGTCACGCTTTACAGCCTCAGCGAGCACATGGACTACCACCACGGCTACATGGTGCCTTCCACCGGTTATCTGAAGTGGTTCGCCTTGAACCTGGCCAATACCGGCTTCACCCTGCGCTACCCGCGCCGGCGCGCCCCCACCACCCTCGCGCCCATTGAAGCTTATCCCAAACTGATGGCCGCCTTCCACCAGTACGGGCAATGGCTGGAACTTCTGGGAATTGACAACGTGGGAGCCTTGAACGACTCCATCGAAAGCGGGCGCAGCCGCGAGGTCATCCTCGTGTCGGAAGCCCTGCATGAACAACACATCACCGACATTGCCCGCCAGATCGCCCACCGCCGCAGGGAAGCGCGCATCGTGCTCATCTCCGGACCTTCGTCTTCCGGCAAGACCACCTTCTCGCGCCGGCTGGCCATCCAACTGCTGGCGCTGGGCCTTTCACCCTTTGCGCTCGAACTCGACAGTTATTTCGTCGACCGCGAGAAAACGCCGCTCGATGAACACGGCCAGCTCAATTTCGAGGCGCTGGAAGCCCTCGATCTCCACCAGCTCGGCGACCACCTGAACCGCCTCATTGCCGGGGAGACGGTGACCCTGCCGCATTATAACTTCAAGGCCGGCCGGCAGGTGCCCGGCGATACCGTGCAACTGACCCCCGACCAGATCATCATCCTGGAAGGCATCCACGGGCTGGACCCCCGCCTGCTCCCTGAATCCCTTTCTGGCCGCGCCTTCCGCATCTATGCTGCCGCGCTGACCCAGCTTAACCTCGACCGCCACAATCGTGTCTCCACCGCCGACACTCGTCTCATCCGGCGCATCGTGCGGGACGCGCGCGAGCGCGGCTACATTGCCCAGCAGACCATTTCCCGCTGGGAATCGGTCCGGCGTGGCGAGGAACTGTACATCTTCCCCTACCAGGAAAATTCCGACGTAATGTTCAATTCGGCGTTGGTCTATGAAATGTCTGCCCTCCAACCCCTGGCCGAGCCGCTCCTGCGTCAGGTGCCGCGCGGCACACCGGAATTCATCGAAGCCAAACGCCTGCTGGCTTTTCTCGAGTGGTTCCTGCCCGTGGAGGTGGATTTGATCCCGGACAACTCCATCTTGCGCGAGTTCATCGGGGGCTCGATCTTGCAGGATTTCAAGATTTGGAAAGCATAATAAGGTAGAGGCACAGCACTTGCTCTGAGCGTGGTCGAAGGGTTGCTGTTCCCCTGCAAACCAAAAAATATGAACTTCATCGAAATCCTGCTCATCTCCCTCAGCATGGCCATGGACGCTTTTGCCGTCTGTCTCGGCGCGGGGACACAGGAGCAGACCTCCGGTCCGCGGCCAACCTTCCGGCTGGCATTCCACTTTGGGCTGTTCCAGTTCCTGATGCCGGTGCTCGGCTGGTTTGCCGGCGCGACGATCGAGCGCTACATCGCCGCCTATGACCATTGGGTTGCCTTCGGCTTGCTGGCCTTCGTGGGCGGGCGCATGGTCTGGTCCGGTTTCCACCCGGAGGGAGAAGAGAAGAAAAACGACCCATCCCGCGGCTGGACGCTGGTGCTGCTCTCAATTGCAGTCAGTATCGATGCTCTGGCAGTCGGTCTCAGCTTGGGGGTTATCGGCGTGACCATCTGGGTTCCGGCGGTGGTCATCGGCATTGTGACCGGGCTGGTCTCCTGGCTGGGCCTGCGGCTTGGGAATAAACTGGGCGGGAAGTTCGGCAAACGGATGGAGATTGCCGGGGGAATGATCCTGATCCTGCTCGGGATCAGGATTCTGCTGGCGCACTTGCTGGCATAAGAATAGTTCCTGGGTGGGTTGCTTCAGGGTGGATTACTTGCTATACTGACTGCACGCGATCCCTGAATTTCATTTTGGCAGGTTGGCCACAGTAGTCTATGAGTTTTTGAGCCACCAATCGGTGGCTGAGCCCCTGCATGGGTGCTTACCATAGCCAAAGTCCACCATAAGAAATATTCCATTCACCAGATGAACATCGAACAAGCCCTTTCTCAAGCAAGGTTTCATATTGCTCAAAACCGGAAGGAACAGGCCAGGGAAATTCTACTTGCCATCCTCCGGGAGTTTCCTGATAACGACGAGGCGTGGATCCTAAGCGCTCAAGTAAGTGATGAGCCGGGGGAAGTTCTTTATTGCCTACAGCAGGCGATAAAACTCAATCCCAAGACGCTGGACACCCATCCCATAGCACCCCAAGAACGCTCAATTATTGATAAGATCCAGGAGCCGTCGGCACCCGTGCCATCAATCTTAGGATCAAGCAATCCATTGGTGATGATTGCAGAAACCAGGACCAACCAGCCAGCCCCCTCCCGTGTCCTTTGGAGGACAATCAAGTATTTGCTTGGTAGGGTGGCAACCATTGCGATTACTATTTTTATTGGTGTTTTAATTACGGTGATCCTGGCAGACCAGGGTCACCAGATCGATAAAAGCATCAGCTGGGATGTTGAACATGAACTAGGTCTCCAATTCCCCGGCCTCATTTGTAATGATTGCCAGCCCACGCCCGAACAGAAGGCTCTCATTGATCAGAGGCGCGCCGAGCTTCAAAATGCGGCTGGATTGAACCTCCCGTATTGGCCGCGTCAACTGCTTTGGACGGTCAAGGCCTTGACGCTGGATATCGGGCACACAAACTTGATCCCGGGGGCTCCCGGTTCTTCCTACAATAACGACTACAACAACAGTACGAGTGCATATGATATCGTCCTGGGAGAACTGCCCCACTCCTTGCTGCTGGTCGGCACGGCTTTCCTGTTTGTTTTTATCCTTGGGATCCCCCTCGCGCTTATCCTGTTCCGGAAAAATGGCGGCTGGTTGGAAAGATTGTTCGCCCTGCTGGCGCCGGTCTCGTCCATACCGAGCTGGGTGCTGGGGGTTATCCTGGTGCTGATCTTTTCAGTAACGCTTCATTGGCTGCCTCCCAGCGGGATGTTCGACACGATCCCGCCCGAAACCACATGGGACACCATATCCACAATAGCCAGGCACATGATCCTGCCAGTCCTTGCTATCATCTTGAGTCTGTTCTTCCAACTGGTCTATTCCTGGAAAACGCTCTTCCTGCTCTACGCCAATGAAGATTATGTTGATCTCGCCAGGGCCAAGGGCCTGTCCAATAAGGTTATCGAGCAGCGTTACATCCTGCGGCCCACCCTTCCTTACATGATCACCAATCTCACCCTGCTCATGGTCAGTTTCTGGCAAATGACCATCGCGCTGGAAAAGATTTTCAATTGGCCTGGGATCGGACGACTATACATTATGTCGGTCCCGAATTTCTTTGGAGAGGGCATGTTCGCCGGATTTTCGGGGATCGTCATTGCCCTCGTGGTTGTTTTTGCTTACATCCTAGGGATAACCGTCTTCGTGTTGGATATCGTCATTGGGCTGGTAGACCCGCGGATAAGAGTCGGCGATGCGGAACAGACCATGCGACCGGTCGCAGCAAAAAGGCGAATCCGTTTCCAGATCCACCGGCGCGACAAGAATCGTTTATCGAGCGAGCAGGCCTGGACGCGGCAACACGCCCTGGGACAGGACGAGCATGAAAAAGCACCTGTGGGGGACCGCCAGAAAAGTTCTGTGAAGGCGCGTCGCTCGATCAAACCGTTTTTCCGCGAGTTGGTACGTTATCCGTCCGCAATCATCGGGCTGACGATCATTCTGCTCCTCGTATTCGGTTCGATCTGCGCCGTGGTCATTTACCCGTATGCCCAGTTGGGCCAACTCTGGTACTCTAGCGAATTGACGGGTAAGTCTTATATCCCCAAAGTGGCGGAGCCTTTATGGGTGAATTGGTTCCGGATCAACCCGCTTCCACCCACGATCATCCTGGACAGCCGCAATGGTACAGCTCCGAAGACCGAGCAACCTTACGTTGAGGGGGGAGTTGGCAGTATCACTATGGATTATGTGGTTGATTATCCCTATGGTGATTATCCACAGGACCTGGTGTTGTATTTCACCAATGAATATAAATCGAAATTACCTTTTGTAACTCTTACCTGGATCACCCCCGATGGCAGGGAGATCAACTTCGGTAATTTCTCGCCGGTGACCAACGTGCCATATCACCTTTCGGACGATCAGACCCTTAGGAAAAATCTTTCCAAGTACCCCAATATGCAGAAGTGGTTTGTTGTGGGTGGGCTTTATCCCACACCGGATTTCTACCTGTTGTTTTCCGACCCTGCCCAGGATAAGCCTGTAGTCTTGCGCGGCACCTATACCCTGCGGATCAATGTAATGACCTTTGAAGCAGGGACAAATGTTGACGCCGAATTCGTCCTCATGGGGAAAGTGTCGGGCTGGGCCGGGACTGATTACATGCGCCGGGACCTGCTGGTGCCCCTGCTGTGGGGGATGCCGTTCGCACTGGCACTCGGATTTATTGGAGCCTCGGTCACCACCTTTTTGTCCATGATCGTGGCAGCCATGGCGGCATGGTACGGTGGCTGGCTGGACGGGTTGATCCAGAGGCTCATCGAGGGGATCATGATCCTGCCGGTCATTGCAATCGGCGTGATCTTCTATGCCTATTTCAACGTTGGCATCTGGACATTCCTTGGGATGATCGCGCTGTTGAACGTGTTTGGCAGCCCGACCAAGTCCTTCCGGGCGGCCTTTCTTCAGGTGAAGGAAGCTCCCTTTATCGAAGCGGCCAGGGCGGCGGGCGCCAGCGATATGCGCATCATCCTGCATTACATGGTGCCGGGCATCATTCCCCTGCTGGTGCCGCAACTGATCACCCTGATCCCCAGCTACGTTTTCCTGGAAGCCACGCTTGGGCTCTTTGGGATAAATTCACTTTATCCCACCTGGGGGAAAGTGATCTACGATGCCCTCTGGCACGGGTCTGCCTATGGGTCCGGGTTTTGGGTACTGGAGCCGATCTTCCTGCTTTTATTGACGGGGCTGGGCTTTGCGATGCTGGGTTTCGCTTTGGAACGTATCCTGAATCCCAGGTTGAGGGATGTCTAACAGCTAACGTTTGATGCGTCCCATTTTCCCCTTTTGTAAACAAATTTGCGTCAATTGCGACCAGCTTACAAACCTCCCGGGAACCGGGTAAAATATGGCCCATGCATTTAGATTGGCTTTCCTTCCTCCAGGGACTGGGCTGGCTCTATGCCATTTCCAATATGGCCCGGGTACATCATTTGGATGGAAATCATCGGCCTGGGAACGTGCCTGATTCTTTATTTATCTTTTGCCATCAAAGATGGGCACGTAAAAGCCAGAGTGAATTCGGATTGAAGCCGCAGGGCTAATCCAATACGAAAGAGGAAAGGTTTCTTTCATGTAGCATTATTTTAAAAGAGACAAAGTGAACTATAAAAAATCATAGGAGCTGCACTATAAAATCAACCGTAGCGCTCGTCCTTGCCGGAGGATTTGCCGGGGAGTTTTGCACAGGAAATGGCCCTATTCTAAAGGCGTTACTGCCTGTTTATGGCCGACCCATTGCAGATTATGTAATCCAGGCCCTGGAGCTATCGAACGTGGAGAAGATTTTCATCGTCCAGGATGAAGACGCAAACCTTCAGCAGTGTCTCACATCCAGTTCCAAGAGTATCTTCTTTACTAAAAGCAGGCATTACTCTTCATTGGGGATGGGGGTTTTAATTGCCCTGGAGAAAGTGGCGGAATATTACAGCAATTCGGAACTGAATAATAAATTAATCATGGTTGTTCCCTGTGACACTCCATTAGTTACAAAAGATAACTTCAACCTGCTCATTGGGAAGGCGGCAAGCAAGAGCGCGGATGTGACTATCACAATAATTGCCGCAAAGCACCTTAAAAAACGTTACCCGCAAAAACACTTCCGCAGTGTATACCTGTCTGACTATAAAACCGGTTACACCATGCAGAATGTAATTTTCGTAAACGGCGGGTTTATCCAACTCAAGCCGCCTGGAGAGCCGGGAAAGTTGAGATTCTCTTTCAGGGGATGGGACGAAGAGGTATTGAAAAGGGTGGAAGAGGGTATAAACAGTGTTGATAGTCTTCGACGTCAGTCCCTCTTCCATGGTAAACTATTCTTGCTCTGGCTGCTTACAAAAGGATACACGTCCTATATTTTCAGGTTCTTGGTCGATTTGGCTTTTAAGAGGCTGACAATGGCAAGGGCTATTGAGTACCTGAACGGTGCCGACCATATGCAGGCAGCCTTTATTGAGTCGGAAGAAGTGGAGTTCTCTGCTGATATTGACCGGCCGGAAGATTTTCAAATGGTGCTGGGCACCCCGTGGCAAAACGGTAAGTAGTGGATCCTCCATGGTTGAATATTTCATTGGAGCACAGAGGCATCCTTGCCATCCGGAACAGATTCCCGATATTTGATCGAGGCGGCAGGACTAGGGAAAGTTTACCAGCGCGGCAATGAAGAAGTTATTGCCCTGCGCAATGTAAACCTGTCAATTATGCCAGGAGAATTTACCGTCATTATCGGCCCAAGCGGCAGCGGCAAATCTACCCTGTTGCACCTGCTGGGCGGGATTGACAGACCTACCAATGGAGAACTGCGCGTCACTGGAATCGACCTGATTGCCGCCAGCGAGGCCGCGCTGACTCGCTTCCGGCGTGACAACATCGGGTTTGTTTTCCAATTCTATAACCTGTTGCCCTCGCTCAATGCACTGGATAATGTCATCCTGCCCCTGCTGGCAAAAGGGATGAGCTGGAAGGACTCCCGGGCACGCGGGACTGCCATACTCGAACAAGTTGGTCTTCACCACCGCCAGATGCACACGCCCGGACAGCTTTCCGGAGGAGAACAGCAGCGCGTCGCCATTGCTCGCGCCATGGTGCTCGAGCCGTGTTTTATCCTTGCAGATGAGCCGACCGGCGACCTCGACAGCATTTCGGCCAACAGCATCATAGCCTTGATGGTCGATCTTAACCAACGCCTGGGGGTGACTTTCATCGTTGCCACCCACAACCTGAACCTGCTCCAGGTGGCCAGTCGCTCTTATGTATTGGTGGATGGCTTGCTGAATACAGCACACACAGGATAAGCCATGCTTGCTTTGGGTTATTTCACCTTGAAGGACCTGATGCACGACCGCTGGCGCAGCCTGCTGACCATAATCAGCCTGGCGGTGGTGGTGTCTGGCTACCTGCTGTTGGCTTCCTTATCGCGGGCTTTCCTTATCGTCGGTAAGCAGTCCCAAGTCACCAATAATCTAGTGATCATCAGCGCGGATGCCATTGATCCCATGGAAAGCTCCCTGGACGAAGAAATCCTGCAAACTGCCCGGGAGATCGCGCCGGACCAAATTCAGCGCACCTTCCCGACCCTATTTCGCCACATGGACATTGAGGGTCGTATTCTGCAAGTACGGGCAGTCCCGCTGGAGGAAATGCCCACATCGCTGGGTCTGACCTTGCTTGATGGTCGCTGGCCGTCTGGCTCGCGGCAGATTGTGGTCGGGGAAGAAATAGCACGGGTCGCATCCTGGAGGATCGGATCCACTGTTAATATCTATGGCGCGGATTTCCAAGTGACCGGTCTGGTGCGCGCCACAGAACACAATCTGGGTGCGATATGGATGACGTACTCTGAAGGCCAAAGCCTGTTCGGAATGCAGCACAGCTTCCAGGTCGCCTACCTGCCACTGGTCCCTTCAGCAAATCTAGAAAGCGTGCGTTCCTTGTTGCAGGCCGACCCACGTATCTCCACTCACTACACCGTCTATCTCGAAAACACGGTCAGCGATGGCTACAACCAGGTCACTCACAATCTGGTGACCCTCAGCAGCATCATGGCGATAGTCTCTCTACTGGCAATTACTTTCGGGATCTATAACTCAACCAGTCTAAGTCTGACCGAGCGCAGTAACGAGATCAGTCTGCTGCGCGTGATAGGTTTCACCCAAGGCAAGCTACGCGGCTTTCTATTGTCACGCGCCCTCGTGTTAACCCTGGCTGCCTATAGCCTGGGTTGGGTGGTATTAGATTTTTATTATTATTACCGAAACTTGCATTCTCCCATGGGTTTTTCGGAGGCACCCCTGAACCTCAGCCTGACCCCCTCAACCAGCCTGCTCGGACTGGGGCTGGCAACTACCTTCGCCTTTCTGGGCGTATGGCTGACATCCAGGCGTTTTGCGCCACTTAGCCCGATTTCAGGAAGCGATTAATATGGCCTGTATCCTGGTAACCCTCAGACTTGGCATACAAGACTTGTTCAGCCATCGCCGACTGGCGCTGGTCATGTCGCTCTCTATCGCCATAGCCTTTGGTATGTTGGCCATCCTGGAAGTGTACCGTACAGGCGTGGCAGACAAGTACACAGAACTGGCGCCCAATTTTCTCCTGGTGCATGAAAGCCAAACCTTGGGAGAGTTTTACGGCAGCCGGCTTTCCAGCCAGGTAGGGGAATGGCTGTCTGAGATGGGTATCACCATGGTCATTCCTGAGATACACGCGTTGACTGGCACCTCTGCTAGGAACGCCATCCTGCTGCGCGGCATCGATCTGGAACAATATACCCTCTTGGAAACCTTCTCCATCCTATCCGGGCGCTGTCTGCAACCAGGCGACCCACCTCGTCTGGCCATGATTGGCTGGCGTCTTGCCAGAAGTCGGAATCTCAAAACAGGCGAAGTGATCTCCCTGCGAGGGCGGAATTTTAACATCGTGGGGATTTTCCAGAATGGCACCTATATGGACAACCAGGCCTGGATTTCTCTGGCAGATGCCCAGGCACTGCTAAGTTGGGGGCAAGATGTCTCCATTTACATCATCCCTGATGAAGGAATCCTGCACGAAGGCGAGCTTCTCCCCGGTGGAATCTCTGTATCGAGCAAGGGAGAAAGCCTGCAATTCATTGCCGCCCAGATCCAGCCTATGATTGACCTGCTGCGTCTGGTGGTCACAGCGCTTGGGATTGCAACAGCCCTAGCTCTCACCAACACCCTTTGGAGGCTGGCCTGGCGGCGCCGGCGCGAGATGGCCATCCTGCGGACGACCGGTTTTCCCACTTTATCCCTGGTGGGTTATCTGCTGGCGCAGGCGGGAGGAATCACCTTGCTGGGCATCCTCCTGGGTGGCCTGTTCACGCTGGTCTTTATCACAGGTGTGAAGCTGGCTGTCCCCAGTTTTACTATCGTTCCTCGCCTTGAGCCCCAGACGGCACTTTCCAGCCTGGGCTGGATAGGCCTTATGACGTTAGCCGGTAGCCTGCTACCGGTCTGGTGGTTGAGCCACTTGAACCTAGCTCAATTGTTGCATTCCGAATGATTCACATTCATAAAGGAGAATAAATGAAAAAAAGAATGGTGATTTTCCTGTCTCTACTTGTCATGATGGTACTGGCTTGCAACCTGAGCAGTGGTACAACGCCACAGGCCCCGGGCACAACGCCGCAGGCATCGGGCACCACGCCGCAGGGGAATGGAAACAAACCAGTTGGTACCCCACCTGCCAACCCGGTAAGTATCTCTGAGGGCCTAGCCAGCCTCAATAGTTACCAGATGACTACAACAATTACCTCCAAGGGACCGACCCCGGAAGATTCCTCAACTTATGTGATCGAATCTCAGCGTTCAAAAGACCAGAATGCTCGCTACACCCATATGACACAAACTTCTGTCAAAAAAGGAGAACCCAGCAGTGGCGAGACTGAACTCTACCGTATTGGCAACGACCAGTGTTCCAACTCCAGCGGTGATTGGAGTTGGACGAGCATGGCTCCCAACCAGGCAGAAATGATGGACATAATGATGAATATGCTTGATTTCACTCCCATCATCGATAACCCCACCTTTGTGGCTGCAGAGACAGTCAATGGAATCATATCCAATCACTTTTCCTTTAAAGTCACAGGACTGGGAGTTAAGTCCGGAGCTGAGGTGACCGTCAATCAGGGTGATTACTGGCTGGCTGTCGATGGGCAGTATATTGTCAAATACATCCTGGTTCTTGAAACGAGCATGGATCCTCAGACCAACGTACTCCACGAGGAAATTTCCATCGAGTTGAATCAGATTAACCAGCCGGTCAACATCGCCTTCCCCCAGACCTGTCTGGACGCCTCATTGGTCACGCCGACACCTTAACCCGGTCGACAGGAGTTTCACACCTTTCAATGCCGCCTGCCATTCGACGATAAATCGTCCGGGAGATGATTTTCCATTATCCCAGACAAAGCCTCTCTGAATTCGGCAGATGTTGCGGGTCGGCTGGAACGAGCCAGGGATCGATTTGCGTTGGTAACCTGACCACCTTTCGGAATTATCAATGGCGCTGGTCGATCCCGGTTGCCTTTTCTTGGCATGCTATATCCGGTAGATTGTGCTGGTCTGAAATCCGATACCTGCTAGGACGAAAGTTACCTTCCCTATACCGAACTGACGGTTGATTTAATATTACGCATCCTTTCTCAGCCCAATCCTTAATGTTTTCCTATTCCCTTTGGAGATCGTCAGCTTCTTTATATATAGAATACCCACCAGAATACAAAAAACAATCAGAGCTCCCAAGGATAAGAGGAAGCGGTTAGCGGAGAATTCAATCTGAGGCGTGAAATGACCGAAGGTACCCCCCAAGGTTGTTAAAACGACCATCCAGAGTGATAATGGAAAGATAATACCCATAAGAAATTTACCGATCGGCATTTTCAATGTACCAGCAACAATTGAGGTTGGAACCATTAACCCCGGAATTGAACGCCCAATCGATACTGCCAGGAAAGAATTTGTTGTTATCTTATTCCTGGCTTTTTCCATATTCTCCGGGCTTATAATAATATAATGGTCTAGCTTTTCCAGAAGTATATTACTACCAAACCTGGCCAGACAGAAAATCATATTCGCGCCGCACAAACTCCCCAAAAAAGTAAAGAGAATAATTCCAAAGCCAAAATGGATGCTGCCACAGGAGAATTGATATCCTGCATAGAATAGTAGACTCTGAGTTAAACCTGGTGAAGGAATGCCAATTTCCTTTAGAGCTTGAGCAAAGAAAGCCAGAAGAAGTATGGCAACGATAATTGATGCTTGCTCAATACTGGCTGGCATAATAATGAATTTTCCTTTTTCGGTATTGGAAACTCTCTTTTCCAAAGAGCTGCATGAGTGCAAAGAAAGAGACAGTCAATAACGGCATTATTTATCTCAGAAAATTTTTAAGAACCACTTTAACCTAAGGTGTGCTTTACAAATGCGTACCTACAGAATCATTCCGATCACTGCCCCCATCAGCGCACAGCCCAGGTTGACCATATCATTATTCAGCCAGCTCCAGCCGCGGATCTGGACCGTCTCCGTCCCGCAGGTGTGCAGGGGATGTTTCTCGGTCTCCTTGTCACAATGTGGGCAGCGATAGATAGCCTGGACGGTGGCGCCTAGCAATGAGTCGAACAGCGAGCCAAGCAGGCCGGCGATGAGGATGATTTCAAAATTGGTAAAGCCATGGCCGGTCGGTCCCAGCAAGGCGCCCGGGATGGCAATGAAGGCCGCACCGCCAGTAGCCACCAGCGTCCCGTAGAGGGAGACGCCGCCGGAAGTGCCGCGTTCGACCGGCTTCCAGGAGGAGATCAGGCGCGGCAGGGACGGGCTGAGAACGCCCAATTCGGTGGCCCAGGTGTCGGCGTTGACCGCCGCCAGCGAAGCGGCGAAAACCACCCAGGTCCAGGAGAGGGCGGGGAAGAAGAAGTGCAGGCCGGCAAAAATGGAGGCAATCGCGCCGTTGGCGAGTACCTGTCCGATATCACGGGTTCCGCCCTTGTCGAATTTTTCATTCAGGGAGGCTTTCTTCTTCCCAAACAGGCGTGTCAGGGCGCTGGAGGAAATGAAAAAGGCCAACAGAATTACGGCCCATTTCCAGCCGCCCAGGCCGAAGATGATGGTCCCTTCCAGCAAAGCGCCCCACGCCCCGGACTTGCTCAGGCTGTGGGCACGGTAGGCAGCAAAGGCGATCAGGCCGGCAAAGAGGAAACCGAGCAAAATTTGAAGAAGCATGATTTCACCTGGATGGATGGGCCGAGGGTTCCACCCGTCGAGATTATACCGGTGTGGTAACGATAAACATCACCGCCACAAGGAACAGCAATGTTGAGAACACACCACCGGTCCAGACAATGTGTGCCAGGGGACGGTGGTCGGAACGGCGGTAGAAGATCAACCCCGCCACCCAGCCGGTGATATAGAAAAACAGGCTGACGACCGGCAGCAAGATCAAGCCTGCAGCTGGGACAGGTTCACCCGCCAGGCCGGAAGGCAGGAAACCGAGCGGGATGCGTCCCAGCGAGGGGATCAGCAAAGTAACCCAGGCCAGCAGGCCAATATTCAGGAACAGCCCGGCCAGCCAGAGATAGCGCGCCAGCATGCTATCCCAAGCCTGCACCACGACAAAGGTCGGATATACCGACTGCCGCGCAGCAGGGGAAAGACTGCCCATTTCGATGGCTCGCTGGATGCTCTGCATGAAACCGGCCGTATCCTGCGGTGAGATAGCAAATACGCGCTTGGAGGTGGCAACCAGCAGCAGGGCTTTGGCGTCCGAGGCAAGGAATTCAACCGGTCCAATATCCCGGTGGCGGCGGAAACCTGTGATCGCCCCCGGCAGGTGGAAGAAGGGCACTGCCAGCGGCGAGGCCAGTGCTTCCAGCGGGCGCACCCACTCCACTTCCGAGACCGGGATCTGCTCCACACGCAAACCCCAGGTGAGGGTTAGTATGTCACGGTTTAGTCTGTAGTTGGCATGGTTCAGGGAATACAAACGGTAAACCAGGAAGGGCAGGGGCAGGAAGGCGATTGCCGCCACCAGGATGTAAATTGTAAAACGCAAACCGATTGATTCTTGCGAGGCAAGCACGGCGAACAGCGCAGCCAGGACGGCCGCCACAATGATCAGTGTGACATGCAATGTCAGTCCACGACGTGGGGGTGGGAAATCTGCCATGGGTTATTTCAATTTACCCAATTCTGCGTGGATGGTCCGGCAGACAAACTCGACCTGTTCTTCGGTCATCACGCCGGAGAATGGCAGGGCCAGCCCGCGGCGGCCCAGGTCTTCGGTTACGGGGAAATCCCCGGCTCGATAGCCGAAGCGTTCGGTCATGTAAGGTTGGAGATGGATGGGCAGGAAATATGGCCGCACCGGTACGCCGCACGCCTCGAGTTGTTTCGCCACGGCATCCCGGTCGATAGCCGGGTCGAAGCGCACCACGTAGACGAACCACGACATGCGGGTGGTAAATTTCTCAACAAAAGGTGCTTCCACACCGGGGATTTCAGCCAGCCGCTCCCCGTACCAGGCCGCCACCTGCTCACGTTTACTCAGCAGTTCCTCTAGCCGGAGCATTTGCGCCGCGCCCAGCGCGGCCGACATCTCATCCAGGCGGTAATTGTAGCCCAAGTAAGTATGCGAAAGCCAAGTATCGCCGGGGGCGCGGCCCTGGTTGCGCAGGGCGCGCATCAGGTCAGCGGCCCGGGCATCCTCGGTCACAATAATGCCGCCCTCTCCAGTGGTGATTTGCTTATTAGGGTAGAAGGCGAATACACCGTAGTCGCCCAGCGTCCCGGCCTTGCGGCCCTTGTACTCCGCGCCCAGCGCCTCGCAAGAATCTTCGATCACTTTCAGGCCAAACTGATTGGCGACTTTGCGGATGAGGTCCCAATCGGCGGACTGGCCGAACACGTCCACTCCCAGGATAGCTTTAAGCGCGCGGCGCGCCGCAGACCCTTTACGGGAGAGCCATTTTTGAGCTCTTTCTCCGCCCGCGGTCAGGTCACGTGCCGCTTCAGCCAGCAGGACCGGGTCCAGGTTACCACTGCGCGGGTCTATATCCACAAAGACCGGGACAGCGTTCTCGAACAGCAGCACATTGGTCGAAGCGACAAACGAGAACGGGGTGGTCAGCACCACGTCGCCCGGACCGATGCCGGCCGCACGCACGCACAGGTGTAGCCCGGCAGTTCCAGAGTTGACGCCGATGGCATGGCCCAGGCCTGTAAAGTGGGTGAAGGCTTTCTCAAAAGCCCGGATCTGCGGTCCCATGCTGAGATCAGGGGTTTTGAGAACTTCAAACACGGCCTGGCGCTCGGCATCGGTCAGGTCGGGGCTGGACATGGTAATTTTGGAAACGTTTTTTTTGTTCAAGTGAGTTACGCTTTGGCTGGCTGGGTTTCTTCCGGGGCGGCGGGAGTCTCAGCAGGAGCGTCCAGGCCGAGGTCAACGGCATCTTCCATGCGGATCTGGCCGCGCAGGAAGGCGCCTTCCTCGGTGGCAAAAGCGGTTGTGATGATATCGCCCCAGACACGCCCACTGGCACGGATTTCGACCTTCTGGGAAGTGATGTTGCCTTTGACCGCCCCGGCCACAATGACATTGGCCGCCCGGACGTTGTCGCAGGTCACTTTGCCTGTCTCGCTAACGACGAGCAGACCCTTCAAGGCGATTTCCCCTTCAAAGGTACCTTCCACACGCACGCCGCCGGAGCCGGTAATGCTGCCCTGCCAGATGACGCCCGCGCCAAGCACCGAAGTGATGCGTTCCACGGTCTGCACGGTGGGGGGCGGGGTTGGTTGGTTATTGCGTTTGAACATGGTTATTTACCAGAGAAATCTTATTTTATCATCTTCGGCGCATTTGGAAACGCCAGGGTACGGATTTCCACGGCTCAGGGACGGTATACAGCCCCACGCGTGGGGCGGTGATTATATCACTGTCGGCAGCAGGGGTTCCCTCTTCGATCCAAAGACCAGAAAGCGGGTCGCATAAACTGGCGCCGTTCAATGTTGCATCAATACCGAGCGCTTGGGTCAGCTTGGCGGGACCATGGGTGTCACGTCCCTTGCGCCGGGCGGAGATGACGTCGGCGCCTTCAACCACTTCCATCGCCCGGATCAGTACCGCGGCAGGAAAGCCTTCGCGTTCTGTAACTGCGTTCAGCATCCAGTGCATGCCATAAGTGAAGTAGACGTATGCGTGCCCTGGCCGGCCGTACATGACGGCATTCCGCTTCGTCTTCCCGGACCTAGCGTGACAGCCCAGGTCCTCTTCGCCGACATAAGCCTCGGCCTCGGTGATGATGCCAGCCAGGCGCAACCCGTCCAGGATCCGCACCAGCCGCCTCCCGATCAGTTCACGGGCGACGGTCAGCGTGGGGCGGGCATAAAAAGCTTGGGAAAGGATTTTCACCACAGAGAAACTACGCTAAAACACATCCCGGTTATTTCGTGCCGTTCATGGTCAACTCTTTCGTACCCTTGTAGCGCACATCCCTTTGAAGTGACAACCGCAGGCCTTCTTCAAGCGGGATGGAAGGTTTGTAATTCAATTTCTGGCCCGCCAGTGTCAGGTCCGCACAAAGACGCGCGACGCCGCCGGGGGTCTGGGCGCTGGAAACGATGTTCGTCTGGCTGCCGGTGACTTTCAGTACCAGGTCAGCCAGGGTGCGGATTCTCGTCTCCACCCCGGAACCGATGTTGATCACCAGCCCGTTGACATTCGGTGCAGTTGCGGCAGCGACCATGGCCGAGACCACATTGTCCACGTAGACGTAATCACGGGTCTGGTTGCCATCCCCATTAACGACCAGCGTCCCATTGCGCAGCGCCTGGCGCAGGAAATAAGGCACCACCGGCGGATTGGAAGCCGGTAGGTGCTGACCAGGACCGTATGCATTGAAAATGCGCAGGCAGACGGTCTCGATTCCCCACAGTCCTCCTATGGTGCGGATATAATATTCCGCCGCCAGTTTCGAGACCGCATACGGCGAGCGCGGGCGGGGCGTCTGTCCCTCGGTCAGGGGTTGGACATCCTGATCGCCGTAGATGGCACCGGAGGAGGCGAAGACAACCCGCTTGACGCCCACATCCCGCATGGCCTCCATCAGGCTGACGGTCCCGCCCACGTTGACGGCATTGTATTCGCGCGGGTACAGGATGGACTCCGGCACGGAGACGCGTGCCGCCAGGTGATAGACACAGTCCACTTCCTGGAGCATTGTCCAGAGCTTGGGGCGGTCGTTCACGTCCCCGCGCGTGAAGTGGACATCCGGGGAAAGTGCCTGCGGGTCGCCGGTGGACAGATCGTCGAGGCCGCGCACTTGATGACCCTCGCGGGCGAGCTGGTTTGCAAGGGTTGAACCGAGGAATCCGGCTGCGCCGGTGATGAGGAAATTCATACCCTGGATTATACCCTTACGCTCGCCCGGATTTCTTCTTCCAGGAGGCTGTACCGGCCATGAGAAGGCCGAGGCCGCCGATCAACAAGTCACGGCCGCGCATTAGCAGGATGAGGCTGATTACGGCTGCATTCCGGATCCCGAACCTGCCCAGAACGAACACCTGGCTGGCCTCCAACGCCCCCAGCCCACCGGGCAATGGCATCAGGAATGCCAGCCAGCCAGCCGCCCAGGCTGCGACCGTCCTCCAGAATGGCAGGTGGATGCCCAGGAAGGAAGTCATCAGGGCGTACTCGCCAACCATTCCCGCTCCAGCCAGGAGTGAAACGCCCAATGCTCCCAGTAAATTCGGAAGATGGAGGCGGCAGAAGTTTCCCGCCAGCCATTCGGCAGCGCGCAGGAAGCGGGTTGCCTTTGCATTCTTCGGGATGAATGGGATGGCCCGCACCAGCGCCGTCAGTGGGTAATGACGGTGATAGAGCAGCACAATATGGATTGGCGGCCAGAGCACCAGCAAAAGCAGCCCGATCAGTTCCCACGAAAACGAGGCGCTGGTCTCGGTCAGCACGCCCGCTCGTACGATCGCTGTCAGTCCGAACGCCAGCAGCAGGAAGTCGATCAGGAACTCAAGTAATTTGTCCATCAAGACTGAGGCAGTGGCGCGCGTGTAAGTCAGCCCGTATTTCCGTTGCAGGAAAAGCACTTGCAATGGTTCTCCCCCCACTTGTGGTCCAAGTGTAAAATAACTCACACCAAACACTGATACACGCACCCCCAGCAGCGGTAGATAAGGGATGTACCTGGCATCCGCCCAGGCAATGAGCCACCAGCGCAAGGTCACAAGCACATAAAGCATCGTATTCGCCGCCAGCAGGACGGCAATTTCCCAAAGTTGCAGCCCGCGGAAGGCAGCCCAGATTTCCGCCAGTGGTGCATAACGCACTGCCCACCACACCAGGGAACCGAGGATGATGATCGAGAAAAGGTGGAGAAGCCAGGTACGGAGTTTGTATTTCATAGTTGCCAGCTAGCCGGATTATAACCCGCTGCTGGTGAAACACGGTTTTCACAAACTCGGGGTTAGGGTGTGGGGATCCCCAGGTTTTCCGACTTTGTGAAAGCCCTGGCTGGTGAGAAAAGTCACCGCCGTGGGTGTTAAAGATAACAGCATGAAGGGATGAAAGGCATTAGCCCCGCGTAGGGTTCTGAATTACAATAAAAACCAGCAAATCCGATCACTTCTTTGTAAACAAATGGAGCCAATCGCATGATCAAAATGCTCTCCGGTAACGAAGCTGTCGCCCGCGGGATGTGGGAGGCAGGCGTGGCGGTGGCATCCGCCTATCCCGGTACACCCAGCACGGAAATCCTTGAAAACTACGCCCTCTTCCCGAATGTTTACACCGAATGGGCGCCAAATGAAAAAGTGGCCGTTGACGTCGCTATCGGGGCGGCTTATGCCGGGCGCCGGGGGATGGCCGTCATGAAGCACGTTGGCCTGAACGTCGCAGCGGACTCTTTCATGTACGCTTCGATGACCGGCCAGGAGGCGGGGCTGGTCATCGTCACTGCCGACGACCCCGCCATGCACTCCAGCCAGAACGAACAGGATAACCGTGCCTTTGCCAAGTTCGGGCGGGTCCCCTGCCTCGAGCCTTCGGACAGCCAGGAGGCGAAGGATATGGTACGCACCGCCTTCGAACTGAGCGAGCGCTTCGACACGCCTGTGCTGCTGCGCCTGACCACCCGCATCTGCCACTCTGCCACGGGGGTGGAACTGGGCGAACGGAACACCCCCACAGCCGAGTCAAAGCCCTTCCCGCGCAACCCGGCCAAGTATGTCATGGTACCGGGCAACGCCGTCAAGCGCCACCCGGTCATCGAGCAGCGCATCCGTGACATCGCCCTCTTTGCCGAAGCCTTCCCCTATAACCGCCTCGAACCGGGCAACCATTCCCTGGGAATCCTCACCTGCGGCGTGGCCTACCAGTACGCCCGGGAAGTTTTCCCGCAGGCTTCCATCCTGCGTCTCGGCATGACCTGGCCTCTTCCTGAAAAGATGATCCGCAAATTCGCGCAATCGGTGGAACGATTGATCGTCATCGAGGAACTCGATCCTTTCATCGAGGAGGCCGTGCGCCTGATGGGGATTGCCGTGGAGGGAAAAAGCATCTTCCCGATCACCGGCGAATTCGACCCGCGCGTGGTGCGGGAATCAGCCATCACGACCGGCCTGTTACCCGAATCCGCGCACGTCCCTCTGCCGGATGTGGAAACGGGCCCGCTGCCCGGGCGCCCACCGGTGCTCTGTTCCGGCTGTCCCCATCGCACCACGTTCTACATCCTGAACAAACTCAAGGTCCCGGTCAATGGGGACATCGGCTGTTACACGCTGGCACTGACGCCGCCCTTGAGCGCCATCCATACCTGCGGCTGCATGGGCGCCGGCATCGGCGTGGCGCATGGCGCAGCCAAGGCCGGTAGTCCCGAGCATCATGTGGCGGTCATCGGCGATTCAACCTTCTTCCATACCGGCATCCCGGCCCTGGTCAACGTTGTCTACAACAATAGCCCGGTGACAACCGTCATCTTGGACAACCGCATCACCGGTATGACCGGCCACCAGGAAAATCCCGGCACAGGCCGCACTCTCCTCGGGCAGGAAACGACCCGGGTGGAGCTTGAACCTCTGGTGCGCGCCCTGGGCGTCCAGCACGTGCAGTCGGTCGCCGGGTACGATGTGAAGGCCATTGAGAAGGCGCTTAAGGAATATATCAAGCTGGACGAGCCGTCGGTGCTGATCGCGGTGGAACCCTGCGCGCTAATGCCAGAGGTGCGCAAGCGCTGGATACCGCTGGAAGTGCTGGCGGACAAATGCAACGGCTGCACGCTGTGTTTTCGCATCGGCTGTCCGGCCATCCTGAAGAGCGAGGAACTGGACGAGAAAACCCAGCGGCCCAAGGCCCTGATTGATGCCAGTCTATGCACCGGCTGCGAGGTCTGCGCCGAGATCTGCCCGCGGCTGGCAATCACATTCAGACCGGCTGAAGTTGAAGAAGTTGAAATGGAAGGGAATGTCTCATGCTAGAGACCATTAATTTCCTGCTCTGCGGTGTGGGTGGGCAGGGCACCATCCTGGCGAGTGATGTGTTGGTCAATGTCGGTCTGGCAGCGGGATTCCAGGCCAAGCAGGCAGAAGTGCACGGCATGTCGCAGCGCGGCGGCAGCGTGACCAGCCACGTGCGCTGGGGGAAGGTTGTATATTCCCCGCTCATCGGAGCGGGTGAGGCCAACGTGCTATTGGCATTCGAAAAACTCGAAGCGCTGCGCAGCCTGAAATCGATGCGCCTCGGCGCTCTGGCGCTGGTCAACCTGCAGGTGATCGAGCCGCTGACGGCCATCTCCGGTGACCAGGCCTATCCAAGCGACGAGACTCTGCGCAAGGCCTTCGCCCAGGTCACCTCGCACGTCGAATATATCAACGGTGAGGAGATCGCCGGTTCGTTGGGAAACCTCAAGGTTGCCAATGTGGTCCTGCTGGGGGCGCTCTCGGCACTACTGGAAAGCGGTGGACAGGCCGGGGTGGGACTCACCCCCGAGGCCTGGTTGAAGGTCATCGCGGAACGCGTGCCTCCCAAACACATCGAACTCAACCGCAAGGCCTTCCAGGCCGGGCGGGAGGCAGTGGGGAAAAAGTAGGTCACGCTTGTGTAGGTCACGCTTGCAGCGTGACAGCTGGTCGGGAAGAAACATAAAAAACGGAGGCCTTCCTTGCGGCCTCCGTTTTTCTTCTTGCCTTCCACTTCTTGCTTCTTTACTTCGCTTTTACCGCGTGTTCTTTTGCATAGGCTGCCCCGCGCTTTAAGGCCTCAATGTTCTTGGGCAGCAGATTCTTATGGCGACCCGGCATGTGAGCGGTCAGAGCGGCCTCGATGTCTTCCAGGGTCAGTACAGGCAGCAGGGCCAGCAAGGCGCCGGTGGCGACGATATTTGCCATGCGGCGGTCTCCCGCTTCCTCGGCGATCTCGTTGCACGGGATGGAGACCCAGGTGATGTCACTGCGGGTCACGTCACGGTCCACCATCGAGGAATTGACGATCAATACGCCGCCCGGTTTGACGATCGACTCATATTTATCGAGCGACGGAAGGTTCATAACGATGACCGCCGGCGGGTTCAGGACCAGCGGCGAGCCGATCTCTTCGTCCGCAATGACGACGGTGCAGTTCGCCGTACCGCCGCGCATTTCCGGCCCATATGAGGGGATCCAGGTCACCTCTTTGCCGATGTCCATGGCGGCATAGGAAAGCACCTGACCGGCGAACATGACGCCTTGTCCACCAAAACCAGCCAGAAAAACTTCAGTTTGCATGAGGGTTCTCCGTTCCTTGTGTCGTTGCGAGGGGCATTCTTGGCGCCGATATCATCCCGCTGCTCTTCCGGGAAGCAATTTCCTCGCCTGTGAGAAAACCGCTCCGACGGAAAAACGCCGCCTCCCGGCGACACAGAAATTCTTAAATTTTCAGCGCTGCAACCGATGGCGCGATCTTATAATCACCTAGCGGGAAGGCCGGGATCATGTGCTCTTCCAGCCACGCCAGCGACTCGAGCGGAGTCAGGCTCCAGCCTGTGTTGCAGGTGGAGAGCAGTTCCACCATCGAAAAGCCCAGGCCGTGCACATGTGTCTCGAACGCCAGGCGGATCGCCTTCTTCGCCAGGCGGATGTTCTTTGGGTCATGCAGGCTGCGCCGGACGATGTAGCCGGCCCCATCCAGCGTGGCCAGCATCTCGGCCATACGGATGGGGTAGCCCTGCGTCTCCACATCGCGGCCGTTAGGCGAAGAGGTCGTCTTCATGCCGGGCAGGGTGGTGGGGGCCATCTGACCGCCAGTCATACCGTAAATGGCATTGTTAATGAAGATGACGGTGATGTTTTCCCCGCGCGCCGCCGCGTGGACGGTTTCAGCCATGCCGATGGAGGCCAGGTCGCCGTCGCCCTGGTAGGTGAAGACGACCCGATCCGGAAACACGCGCTTGATCCCGGTGGCCATGGCCGGGGCGCGCCCATGGGCAGCTTCGACGAAGTCGGTATCAATGTAATTGTAGGCGAACACCGCGCAGCCCACCGGCGCCACGCCGATGGTTTTATCCAGGACGTTCATTTCTTCCAGCACTTCGGCCACCAGCCGGTGCGCCGTCCCGTGCGTGCAGCCAGGACAGTAATGCGTCGGCGTGTCCGTGAACCCTTTGGGGCGGGAGTAGACCAGGTTTTTAGGATTAACAATAGGTGTCGCAACCATGAATACCTCTCATTTTACCGAGCAATCATTCGCTGATACCAAAGGTCGGCCGGATCATCTTCCGGTTTGCCGGGATTCTTGATCATTTCCTGGATCTCGTGCACGAATTCATCCGGGAAGGGCATCACGCCGCCCAGCCGCCCATAGAAGCGCACCGGTACCCGGTTCCTGACCGACACCTGGACATCCTTGAGCATCTGCCCGGTGTTCATCTCCACCACCAGGAAGGATTGGGCCTGTTTGCACAGTTCCTCCACCCGCTTATAGGGGAAGGGATTGACGCTGATGGGGCGGAACAGCCCCACTTTGATGCCCAGCGCCCGGGCGGCACGCACGGCTGAAAGCGCAATCCGGCCCGCCGTCCCGAAGCCAATGACGATGGTTTCAGCATCCTCCAGGAAATATTCCTTGAAGCGAATTTCGTTGGCCTGGGCTTCCCGCCAGCGTCCGAGGATGCGCAGGTTTATTTTTTCCTCGGTTGGGACATCCAGGTAGATCGAAGTCAGGACATGCCGCTTGCGTCCCTTCGCCCCGCTCACAGCCCAGTCGTACTCTTTCCGGACGACCGGCTGCATCTCTGGCAGCTGGATCGGCTCCATCATCTGCCCGATCGATCCGTCGATCAGGATGCAGCAGATGTTCCGGTATTTATGGGCCAGTTCAAAGGCTACCGGCATCAGGTCCACAGCTTCCTGGATCGAGGCCGGAGCCAGCACGATGGGATGGTAGTCGCCGTGGCCGCCGCCCTTGCAGATCTGGTTGTAATCGCCCTGCGAGGGGGCGATGTTACCGAGGCCCGGCCCGCCGCGCATCACGTTGACCAGCACCATTGGGACCTCGGTCCCGGCGATATACGACAGTCCCTCTTGCATCAGGCTGATGCCCGGGCTGGAGGAGGAGGTCATAACACGCGCCCCGGTACAGGCCGCGCCGTAAACCATATTGATGGCCGCCGGCTCACTTTCGGCCTGGACGAAAGCCCGCTTGAGTTCCGGCAGGCGGTGGGACATGTATTCGAGCACTTCGTTTTGCGGGGTGATGGGATAGCCGAAATAGGCCTCCACACCGGCGCGTACGCCTGCTTCGGCGATGGCTTCGTTGCCCTTCCACATTTCTCGCCTCATTTCAATCACCTCCTGCCGCCGAGGGAGCAGGCGCTTTGGTCACTTCGCGATAGACCGTGAGAGCCGCGTCCGGGCAGACCAGTGCGCAAATGGCGCACCCGGTGCAGCCGTCTTTGAAAATATGCGACGGATGGTAGCCCTTGGAAGTTAGCTTTTCGCCATCCAGTTCCAAGACTTTGGGCGGGCAGGCTGAGATGCATAACTCACAACCTTTACAAAATAGATCGTTAACTTCTATCCAACCTTTGGCAGGCATTGACCTGGCCTCCTTGATTTGAATTAGGACAAATTTAGTCGAAATTTCCGCCTGGACTATTATGGCGGCTTGCAACGTTGGTGGGTAGTGCCATGCGTCATTATACTGTAATACAAAAATCCTCATCTGGGCAGGAAAAGGGGTATTGGGTGTTGGTGGGCATCACCAGGCTTTCCGACTTTGTGAAAACCCTGAAATTGCTGGGTTTTTCCGTTGACACGATTGCCAGGGATGGTTAGAATGAAATAGTAATTTCACCGTCACATTCAAGGAAGGTAAGAATGACCGGAACCACAATTTCTTATCAGATTGTCATTTTTACGCATCAGCATTCCATCAATGGAGAGATTTTTCTCCACGACCAGCGTCTCTCGGATTATCTGAACGACCGGCGCGAAAAGAATGTCATACTGCGTAATGCCAGCGTGGCACGCTTGGAAAACCCGGGCAGGGTGCTGGAGAAGACCCAGGTGTCACTCGTCCCAAAATCAGGGATTGTGCTGGCCTTCGAGCCGCTTCAGAAAGCTCCCTTTCCTCCGCGTTTCATCAAGTATCCCAAAGATAAGTATGATGTCTTTCTTATCCTGGAAGGGATGGAAGTACGCGGCGAGGTTCACATGCAGGGCCCACTGGATTTTTCGAATCTCCTGGCCGATGCAGGTGAATCCTTCCTGCCGGTCACCCAGGCCACAGTGACCATCGAAGCCAATCCAAGTTTCCTGCTCAAGCGGGATGCGGTGCTGGTCAACACCGAGCGCATCCGCTTTCTCGGTAAACTGGAATCACGGAGCCCAACCGAGCCGAGGCCTGAGATCCGAAAGTGAACCATTCCCCTGATTCACACGGAGATAATCTCATGGTCAATTACCTCGAAATCGGCCGCCAGATCCTGGCCTCCCAGCCGTTCAGCCAATTCCTCGGCGCACAACTGGACGAGTTTTCGCAAGGCTTCGCACAAATTTCCCTGTCGCTGCGCCCCGAATTCCTGCAGCAATACGGCGCGGCACATGGCGGCGTGATCAGTTATCTGGCCGATAATACCCTCAGCTTTGCAGGGGGATCGGTACTTGGGCCGGGGATAATCACCTCGGAATTCAAGATCAACTACCTGAAAAAGGCGCTTGGCGAGCGCCTGGTTGCGCAGGCGAAGGTAGCCTCCGCCGGGACAAGGCAGGTGGTCTGCACCTGTGAAGTATGGGCCGTGACCGGTGAGGAAAAAATCCTGTGTGCCCTGGCGCAGGGGACGATCGTCTCCATCGCGCCCGCCGCAGAGACAAACAACTGAACATTGGAGGAAGCATGTCCAACCCTGTCATCATGGATGCCATCCGCACACCCATCGGGGCATTGGGCGGCGAGCTGTCCACCGTCCGCCCGGATGACCTGGCCGCGCAGGTGCTCAAAGCCATCTTGGAGCGCAGCCGCCTCGACCCGGCGCTGGTGGAAGAAGTCTACCTGGGCTGCGCCAACCAGGCTGGGGAGGATAACCGCAACGTGGCGCGCATGGCGCTCCTGCTGGCCGGGCTCCCGGTCGAGGTGGCGGGTGTGACCATCAACCGGCTGTGCGCCTCCGGGTTGAACGCCGTCAACCAGGCCGCTCGCGCCATCAAGGCCGGTGAAGGGGATGTATATATCGCCGGAGGCGTGGAGTCCATGAGCCGCGCCCCGTATTCCCTCCCCAAGGCCGAGTCCGGATTCCCGTTCGGCAACCTGACCGCTTATGATACCGCCCTGGGTTGGCGCTATCCCAACCCGAAGATGCAGGAGAAATACGGCACCGAGCAGATGGGCGAGACGGCCGAGAACATCGCCGCCCTTAAGCCGCACATCACCCGTGCAATGCAGGACGCGTTTTCACTCCGTTCGCACCAATTGGCGATCGCCGCCATTGACTCGGGTAAATTCACCGAGGAGATCCTCCCGGTGACCATCCCGCAGCGCAAAGGCGACCCGTTGGTTGTGACCACGGATGAGCGCCCGCGCCGTGATACGAGCATGGAATCTCTGGCAAAACTCCGCCCGGCTTTCTGCAAAGAGGGCGGCACGGTCACCGCCGGCAACTCGTCCGGTCTGAATGACGGGGCAGCCGCCCTGCTCCTGATGAGTGACCTCAAAGCCAAAGAGTTGGGTCTGAAGCCCATGGCCCGGATTCTTTCGTCGGCAGCCGCCGGCGTCCCGCCGCGTACGATGGGATTGGGTCCCGTCCCGGCGGTGAAGAAAGCCCTCGCCCGCGCAGGCCTCCAGTTGAAGGATATCGGCCTGGTCGAGTTGAACGAAGCCTTCGCCATTCAGTCCCTGGCTGTGATCGAAGACCTGGTCTTGGACCCGGAGATCGTCAACGTCAACGGCGGGGCGGTTGCGCTCGGCCACCCGCTCGGATGCTCCGGGGCGCGCATCCTGACCACCCTGCTGTACGAAATGAAACGGCGGGCACCTTTCGCAAAACACCCTTACTACGGTCTGGCAACCCTGTGTGTGGGCGTCGGCCAGGGCGAGGCGACGGTTGTTGAATGGATCGGATAGCCCATCCCCTCATAATCTTCCACCCGCCTCTTTCTTCCCTAAACCGTGACCGTCCCCATCGTCGCGGTTTCTCTTATTTCTCGCCTCAGCATTTCCTCCTCCAAATCCTAAGGGTTTAGGGGAGGAGTCACGAAGGCTCCGAGGGATCCAGGTCGGTTCCCCCTTTCTCGCAAAAATGCTATACTCTAGTTATAAAGTTCGATTTAGTGGGAAACCCTTTTCTTCCAAGAAAGGAGTTTTGCGATGAATAAATTCCTCTTTCTCATAACTATCATCTTGTTGGTGGCCTGCTCACCGTCACCGCAGGCCAACCAGACTGCTATTGCCAATACACGGACTGCCTGGACACCCGTCCCTACTCAGACGACTTATTCCACTTATACCCCGCTACCCATAATTATGATTACGCCTGCATTTAGCGATGTGCCCGTCGGCAACTGGGAATGGACGTGGGTTGAGACATTGTATAAGAATGGGGTGACAACCGGATGCAGTACCGACCCGCTCAATTACTGTCCCGAACAGTCGGTCACCCGTGCCCAGATGGCGGTCTTCCTTGAGCGCGGCATGCATGGCTCAATATACACTCCGCCCCACGGCACCGGGGCGGTCTTCGCTGACGTACAACCCTCCCACTGGGCGGTCGATTGGATCGAACACCTCTACGCGGATGGCATCACCACCGGCTGCCAGACCTCTCCGCTGCGCTACTGCCCGGAAAGCCCGCTCACTCGCGCTCAGGCAGCGATTTTCCTCCTGCGCGCCAGGCATGGAGTCGCCTATACGCTTCCCGCAGTGAGTGGGAGCACCGGCTTCAATGATGTGTCCACCAACTATTGGGCCGCTGCCTGGATCAAGCAACTGGCCGCCGAAGGCATTACTTCCGGCTGCGGCGGTGGCAACTACTGTCCCGATGATTCGGTGACCCGCGCCCAGATGGCAAAATTCCTGGTGCTGACGTTCAACCTGCCGTAAATATTACCGACAAAGGAAAGCTCAATTTTGAAGCCGACATCTGTCCGTCCAATCTCCTTCTTCCTTCCTAAACCGTGACCATCCCCATCGTCACAGTTTGAGCTTGCCCCGGTTTAATAGACACGTTTAATGTCCAGAAACCAGTTCGAATTCGGCAGGGCTTAGGTAGCCGAGAGTGGAATGCAGACGCTGCCGATTGTACCAAACTTCAATATACTCAAAGATCGCTGTTCGTGC
>CAIQQN010000064.1 GCA_903873975.1 uncultured Anaerolineales bacterium | reverse complement strand
TTCGTTGGCTCTGCCGACGGAAATATCTATGCTATTGATACTCACACCTCTAAAGAAGCCTGGCGTTTCAAGACAGAACATCAGGTAAGCAGTTCGCCTGTTGTTTACAAAGATGCCGTTTACTGTGGATCGGCGGATGGGAACATCTACTGCCTCGAAGCCCGTACCGGTCGTTTGCGTTGGAAATTTGCCACAAAAGGCCCGATCACCGGCTCCCCCCTGGTTTATGATGATCTCGTTTACGTCGGCTCTACCGACCACTTTTTATACACTCTACTTGCCTAAAGGCGCTTGTCCAAGGAGACCATTGTGAAATCCTTCTTTGATCGATTGCGTGGTAAGAAGACCAAGCCTTTTACTGCACAAGTTAATGTGAGTACCACTCCCCTGTCGGCTGAGCAAATTAGGATCGATTCCGTACATAGTTCACGTTTTGAGCCGCAGCAATTAATCTCCGGTTGTGCACAGTCAATTGGCAAACAGCGCGAGCATAACGAAGATTGTCTGTTCGCCTTTTCAGTTACAACGGGGGGCGAAACCAATAGTGCCCCGCTGGGACTGTTTATTGTAGCGGATGGCATGGGCGGGCATCAATATGGTGAAGTGGCCAGTTCTGTAGCCGTACGGACGATGGCTAGTTATCTACTGAAGCGTTTTCATGCCTACCTAATGAATCCCTCTGAAGGGATGGAAGAACCGCTCCAGGAAATAATACGTTCTGCCATCACCGAAGCACAGCGGTCTGTAACCCAGGCCGCTCCTGGCAGCGGTACTACTCTGACAGCCGCACTGGTGCTTGGCCAGCAGATGACCATTGCCCATGTTGGCGACAGTCGCGCCTATGCCCTCCGCACTGATGGGCGCGTTGAAGTTTTGACGCGTGATCACTCCTTGGTCAAACGCCTGGAGGAACTCGGCCAAATCTCTCCTGAAGAAGTCGCTGCCCATCCGTCGCGAAATGTCCTTTATCGCGCACTCGGTCAGGGGGAAGTGCTTGAACCGGATATCTTTACGACCCCCTTCCCCCAGCCGGGATATTTGCTCCTGTGCAGTGATGGGTTGTGGAGCGTGGTCTCCGATGACAGCCTTTGCGCTCTTGTCACCTCTGCGCCCAATCTTCATGGCGCCTGCCAGAACCTGATCACCGCTGCCAACGATGCGGGTGGACCGGACAACATCAGCGTCGTTTTGGTACAATTGCTCGGATAATGGTAAATTCACAGGACTTCTACGCACTTCTTGGTTTGATGCGTAACGCCACCGCGGAAGATATTCGCCAGGCATATTTCGAAGCTGCGCGTCGTTTTCACCCCGACAAGAATATCGCCCCAGGTGATACGGAATTCTTCCTCGGTATCCAAGAAGCGTACGAAGTTCTTTCAAATCCCAAAAAACGCGCCAAGTATGATTCGGCTTTGCCTCCCGAGAAGCCAGCCGATATTCTGTTGGATCAGCGCGTGCTTTTCAGTCGCCAGAGTTTGTTACGTATGGCGGAGCCGCAACTGATTTATGTCTTCTTGGAATTTTCTTCTCCAGCCAATTCACAAGCTCCTCCTTCACCCTCGCTTAACTTATGTCTGGTGCTCGACCGCTCAACTTCTATGCAGGGCACCAACATGGATGTGGTCAAGGCCACGGCCATCCAGATAATGCGCAGGATGAAACCGCAGGATATTTTCTCGGTGGTTGCTTTCAGCGACAGGGCGGAGCTGATCATTCCCGCCAGCCGCAGCGAAGAAATGAGTAAACTGGAAGCCCGCATACAGTTACTGCAACCCTCCGGCGGTACGGAGATTTTCTCCGGTCTTGAAATGGGGTACAATGAAATTATCCGAAACGTACATTTTGCCCAGGTCAACCATCTCATTTTAATTACCGACGGGCGTACTTATGGCGACGAAGATAAATGCATGAACCTTGCCCACCGTGCTTCAGATCAAGGCATTGGAATTAGTGGTCTGGGAATTGGTTCTGAATGGAATGATAATTTTCTGGATGACCTGGCTTCTTCTACGGGCGGCAGCAGCATGTATGTCTCTCGCCCCCAGGACGTCCAGAAGACATTACTCGAAAAAATCACCCGACTTGGCAATGCTCATGCCGACGAAACCCGCTTGGATTTTAAGATCCCAGAAGGAATTGAGTTGCGCTACGCTTTTCGTCTTCAACCGGAGGCTGGTGTGCTCTCTTTTGAAAGCCCGATGATGCTGGGACCGGTTGTCCGTGAGACCAGCCTCAGGATCCTGATGGAGTTTGTGGTTCAGCCTCAGACCGTTCAACAAAAGTCTATTAAACTATTTGACGGAAAATTGTCGGTTAATCTGACGGATGAACGCTCCCCTGCAAGACCGATTTCCATTAGCCTGATCCGTCCCGTTTCTGACGAAACAGACTCCGACATCCCATCTGCTGAGATTGTGGGTGCGCTTTTGCATTTGAAACTTTATCGCCTCCAGGAGCAGGCGCGTTTGGAAGTCACGGCTGGCGAGTACGACCAGGCTTCTGAGCATTTGCATCGTCTTGCTACGCACCTGCTTGCCCAGGGCGAGCGCGGTCTTGCGCGTACAGCCCTCTTGGAGGCTGAGCATATTCAACAGGATAAATCATTTTCACAACAAGGCCGAAAAGAGATAAAATATGGTACACGCGCCCTGTTAACATCCGGGAGGAGTCTTGAAGACCTATGATCATTTGTCCGAATTGCCAGCACAAAGAGATGAGCGGAGCCATCTATTGCAGCGAATGCGGAGCACAACTGATAGATATGACCATTGCGACCCATAAGATTAATACTGCGGAAGCTCGTCAGGAAGCCAAGCGCAACACTGGCCGGGTCCAGCCACCCCCACCTACGCAATTGCAGTCCTGGATTTCCTTAAATATGATTGAAAGTGGTCAAATCCTGCCTCTGGCTGACCGCACTGAGTTTACCTTGGGACGTGCGGCGGAAGGCCAGCCCATTGTCCCGGATGTGGACCTGTCGCCGCATAATGCTTATACCAATGGCGTCTCGCGTCTCCATGCGGTCCTGAAATTGATCGAGGAACAAATTGTTATCATGGACTTGGGTTCTTCCAACGGCACTTATTTGAACGGAAACCGGCTGCAGCCCTATGTCGAAACGCCGGTGGCTCATGGGGATATTATTTATCTGGGCAAACTTAAAATGCAATTGCTAATTGAGTAGAAAAGGTTAGTTCGAATGCCCCATACGGTTGTCATCCATCTTTCAAACGAAGATCCCATTTGCGGCGAGTTGGATCAACTTCCTGCTCCAGGCGATACTATTGTAACCATCCACAACCCGCGTCGCCGTGACGGCAAGGATGTCCACTTTTTGGCCAACGATATTATCACGGTAATCTGGCCCATCAATCAGATTTCTTTTATTGAATTAATGCCCAACGAGGGCGAAGAACGCATCATCGGTATAGTGAGAGAATAAGCATGGATGAGGATTACCTGAAACGGCGCAAGATACTGGTGGTAGATGATGAAGAACGCATGGTGCGTTTCATACGCCTGAACCTGGAACACGATGGCTTTGTTGTTATCGAAGCATTCAATGGAAAACAGGCCCTTCAGCACCTGCGCGATGCAACCCCTGACCTGATCTTGCTCGATGTGATGATGCCAGATCTAAGTGGTTTCGAAGTATTGGAAATGATCCGCGAGATTAGCAGCGTGCCGGTCATCATGCTCACTGCCAAAGGCGAAGAAGACGACCGTGTCCATGGACTGGAGAAGGGTGCCGATGATTACATTACTAAACCGTTCAGCCCGCGCGAACTGGTCAGCCGCATCAAAGCTGTCCTGCGCCGCACCGAAGGAGCCAGCGGCGGGATGCATGGCCTGATTGAAGTTGACGAACGCCTGAAGATCGATTTTGACCGCCGCGAGATTTGGCTGGAAGGTAAGATCGTCAAATTGCGGCCCACCGAATATCGCCTGCTTTACCACCTGGTGCAGAACGCCGGGTGGGTTATATCCCATGACCAGTTGCTCTCCAAGGTCTGGGGCTATGAGTACCGTGACGAACCGCACTATGTCAGGCTTTACATCAACTATCTACGCCAAAAACTGGAAAAAGATCCTGCTGATCCCAAGTACATCCTGACCGAGCGCGGTGTCGGTTATCGTTTTGTGGACTTCCGACGCGAAAAAACCGAATAGCGAATTCTTGTCTTGACAGGCGGTCTATGCCGCCGTATACTCAGTTCAATAATTGAACGGGGAGCCCGTGTTCCGGGCTGAGAGGAGGCTAAGAGCCTCGACCCGCAGAACCTGATCCGGATCATGCCGGCGGAGGGACGATAGCTTTTTACCAACCATCCCCCCCGGCGAGGATGGTTTTTCATGTCTCGCGCTGTCATTTTTTTGAACGGCCATATCCCGGACCTTGAGCTAGTCCGCCGGTTGTTCCATCCCGGCGATATGCTCCTTGCTGCCGACGGCGGCACGCGCCATGCCCTGGCGCTCGGACTGGCGCCCTCCGTCGTCATTGGCGACCTGGATTCGCTGACCGGCGAGCACCGTCGACTGCTGGATGCTGCCAGTACCGAGATCCGCCAGGTTCCTCGCGACAAGGATGAGACCGATTTCGAACTGGCTCTGCACTATGCCGTCGATGCCGGATACCACGAGATCCTCATTGTCGCTGCATTGGGAGACCGCCTGGACCAGACCCTGGGAAACCTTGCCCTGCTGACCGACCTTCGCCTTTCGACTTTCGACGTTCGACTTGACGACGGAGTGGAAGAAGCTTTTTTCACGCGCAGCAGTTGCCAGGTCCGGGGCGTAGCGGGTGATCTTGTCTCGCTGATCCCGTGGGGCGGGGAAGTCACAGGCATTGCCACCATCGGGCTGCGCTGGCCGCTGCAGGGTGAAACGCTCTATCCGTACCAGACGCGCGGCATCAGCAATGAGTTGCTTGTTGAGACGGCCACCATCTCCCTGAGATCCGGTTTGCTCCTTGTCGTTCACAGCCGTAATCGGCAATCTTGAACTGCGATAGCCCTGGTTCCAGCATATCATCCCGAATCTATTGCGGGACGGGCTTGGAGGTTCCTATGAAACGTATCCTGCTTATTGTCTTCCTGCTTGCTGCCGCACTGCTTTCTGCGTGCTCTCCCAAAGGCCCTGTCACGCTGACTGTCATGACTCACGATTCCTTCGCTGCCAGCCAGTCAGTCATCACTGCTTTCGAGCAAGCCAATAATGTCAAAGTTGTCTTCCTGAAAAGCGGAGATGCCGGGGCAGCGCTTAACAAGGCCATCCTCAGCAAGGATGCCCCCTTGGCTGACGTGTTCTACGGGGTGGACAATACCTTCCTCTCCCGCGCCCTCGCGGCCGGGATTTATGAACCGTATGCCTCCCCGCTCCTGGCGAAGATCCCTGCCGGGTTCCAACTCGACCCGCAGAACCGCGCCCTGCCAGTGGATTACGGCGATATCTGCATCAACTATGATAAGGCTATTTTCGCCGCCCACAATCTCCCGTTCCCGGCCTCGCTCGAAGATCTGGTCAAGCCCGAGTACAATGGCCTGCTGGTGGTCGAGAACCCGGCCACCTCCTCGCCCGGTCTTGCCTTCCTGCTGGCGACGGTTGCTCACTTTGGAGAAACGGGTTACCTCGACTACTGGCGCTCCCTGCGCTTCAACGGCGTGGTGGTGGTGGATGGCTGGGAAACCGCTTACTACACCAACTTCAGCGGTTCGTCCGGTCATGGCCCGCAGCCGCTGGTTGTCTCGTACAGCTCCAGCCCGGCGGCGGAAGTGATCTATGCCAGTTCGCCGCTGACGGACGCTCCCACCGCTTCAATGCTCGGACCGGATACCTGCTTCCGTCAAATTGAGTTTGTCGGCATCCTGAAAGGGACCAGTCACCTCCCTCTAGCCCAAAAATTTGTGGACTTTATGCTCAGCCAGCCGTTCCAGGAAGACATCCCTCTACAGATGTTCGTCTACCCGGTCAACACAGATGCAAGCTTGCCGCAGGAATTCATCCGCTATGCCCAGACTGCTCCTCATCCTGCCGCTCTTGATCCGGCGGTGATTGCTGCCAACCGCGATAAATGGATTACCGATTGGACTGCGGCGGTATTGCATTAACTCTGAAGAAGAGCAGGCTGTCTGGCTATGTCCATTTACCAGGAAGTCACACAGGTAAAAAAGATCACGAAGTTAAGAGCCTTTGTATCCTTCTGGTTAAGGCCCACTTTACCCTGGCTGGGCATCTCCCTTTTCCTGGGTCTGTTCTTCTTCTATCCCCTCGTTCGTATCCTCTGGCTGGGACTTAACCCCGCTGCGCTCAGGACCCTTGACCTTGCCTCCCTCCTGCTTGCTTTGCACTCGTTGTTTTTTACTTTTTACCAGGCTGCCCTATCTACCATCCTCACCCTGGTTCTTGGACTGCCGGCTGCCTTCCTGTTTGCCCGCTATGCTTTCCACGGGAAGTCCCTCCTGCGTGTCCTGACGGCCATCCCCTTCATGCTGCCAACCGTGGTGGTTGCGGCAGGTTTCAACGCCCTGCTCGGTCCGCGCGGCTGGGTCAACCTTGGCTTGATGGATTTGTTCCACCTTCAATCTGCGCCCATTTCCATCGTCGGCACGCTCGGTGTGATCCTGCTGGCACACGTATTTTATAATACGACCATTGTCATCCGGCTGGTTGGCAATGCTCTCTCGCACCTCGACCCGCGCCTGGAACAAGCCGCCCGGACTCTGGGTGCGGACCCGCCTCGGGTCCTTAACCACCTCACACTACCGCTGCTGCGCCCGTCCATTTTAGCGGCTACAGTGCTTGTCTTCATCTTCGACTTCACATCGTTCGGTGTTATTCTGCTGCTGGGCGGGCCAGGTTTCTCCACGCTGGAAGTGGAGATCTACAAGCAGGCCATGCAGATTTTCAACCTGCCGCTGGCAGGTCTGCTCTCGCTCATCCAGTTGCTCTGCACGCTGGTGTTTTCCATCTTGTACAGCCGTATCGTGAGGCGTTCTGCCGTGACCAGCACACCGCGTGCCGCCGGGACCAACCTGCATAAAGCCCGTACTTTTCGCGAGAAACTCTTCATCGCAGGGATGGTCTTGCTGTTACTGGCATTGTTCCTCCTGCCGTTGATCTCCCTGCCATTGCGTTCCCTCACCCGCCTGGAAGCTGACCGCGGCCAGCGCGGCCAGGTCCGTTATGGCATCACTGTCGATTACTATGCTGAACTGTTTATTAACCGGAATGACTCGCTTTTCTATGTGCCGCCCTTCGAGGCGATTGGCAACTCCCTCGGCTATGCAGCGTTGACCGTCGTCCTTTCCCTCGCCCTCGGTTTTCCCGTGGCTTCGGCGCTGGCCCGACCCGGGCGTATTGAGCGGCTGCTTGACCCGTTCCTGATGTTGCCCCTCGGCGCATCCGCGGTAACGCTGGGGCTGGGGTTCATCGTCACGTTCAACCAACCGCCGCTGAGGCTGGTCACTTCACCGCTGCTTGTCCCGCTGGCACACACATTGATCGCCCTGCCTTTTGTCATCCGCAGTTTGCAGCCAGCCCTGGCCTCCATCCCGGACCGTCTGCGGCAGGCGGCCGCTTCGCTCGGAGCCTCCCCGCCGCGCGTCTGGTTTACTGTGGACTGGCCGATTGTGGTGCGCGCAACCCTGTCCGCGGCAGTGTTCGCCTTCACCGTCTCGCTGGGCGAGTTTGGGGCCACCTCGCTAGTTGTCCGCCCGGAGTACCCCACCCTGCCGATCGCGATTGCCCGCTTCCTGTCCCAACCCGGTGGGATGAACTATGGCCAGGCGATGGCGACGGCGACGGTGTTGATGGTGGTTTGCGGTATCGGGATCTTGCTTATCGAACGCCTGCGTTTACCTGGCGCAGGTGAATTTTAAACTGCGGGAAATAACCATGCTCGAACTGATTGACATCCACAAATCATACGAAGACCAGCCACTCCTGGACGGCATTTCCTTCACCGTCGCGGCAGGCGAGACCGTGTGCTTGCTCGGCGCTTCGGGCAGTGGCAAATCCACCCTGCTGCGGATTATTGCCGGTTTGGAAACCCCCGAGCAGGGCCAGGTTTGCTGGGACGGGCAAGACCTGGCTCCCGTCCCCGTCCACCAGCGCGGTTTCGGGCTGGTGTTTCAAGACTATGCCCTCTTCCCGCATCTGAACGTGGCTGCCAACGTGGCCTTTGGCTTGAAGATGCAAAATCGGACCGATGATGAAATTGATCTACGCGTAGCCAGTATTCTGGAAATGGTCAATTTAACCGGCTTTGGGGATCGCCGTGTTACCGACCTCTCAGGTGGCGAGCAGCAGCGCGTGGCTCTGGCGCGTGCCTTGGCTATCAGCCCGCGGCTGCTGATGTTTGACGAGCCGCTGGGTGCCCTGGATCGCAGCCTGCGGGAGCAGTTGATGGATGAACTGCGCCGTATCCTGCACGAGAGCGGCGTCCCGGCGGTTTACGTCACGCACGACCAGGAAGAAGCCTTTACCCTGGCCGGTCGCGTGCTCCTGCTCCACGATGGCAGTATTGTCCGCAGTGGGACGCCAGAGCAGGTTTGGAGTGATCCGGGGTCGGTTTGGGCGGCGCAGTTTTTGGATGCAGGCAATGTGGTTTCTGGAATTGTCATCTCAAGCACAAGCCCGTTCCAGGTTGAGACTTCTGCCGGAGTGTTTGAATTTAGGTGCGGGCATGCGCATTCAGCGGGGGAAAAGGTCAATTTATTGGTCAGCCGGCGCGGAGTCCGCCAGGCCGCGCACGGGAGGGTGAGCGGGGTGGTGATGGACGTCATCTTCCGGCAGGATGGATTCAAAGTCACGCTGGAAAACGGCCTGGATTTTTATCTTCCCGACGCTCCACGGATTGGAGAGAAGATTTTTCTCACAGTTCCAGAGAATGGAATAAAATGCCTGTAATAAAACCGGCCATCACCGATTTCGGAAGATGAGTTCGCCGCCCTCGACCTGGACGCGGATTCACGTCAACAAGCCCGGGCGGCGCTGGAGGTATTGCAAAAACTCTTTGCAGACTACAAGAACCCCGGTCTCTCATGAAGAAACCGGGGTTCTGATGATTACGGCAGAACCGTCAGTATGGGCAGCAGGGCGTACAAGCCTAATGCTTGCCGGATGGGGTCCCAAAAACCGAAGAGCAGCCCAGCCACTCCAAAGCAGCCACAACAGACCACCACGATCACCAGGATGGCAATGATCCAGGGGTTGGTCTTTTTTGGGGCAGCTGCGGGCGGCGGAAGTGGTGTTCCTGTTGCCTCGCTCATGGATTAGTAACTGGTATTGCCGATGAAGGGAATGCTGAGGCCAATGCCCAGGAGTGGCAGGACAATTGCCAGGCAGAGGATGCAGATACCGCCGGCTATTGTGAGATAGCCCATGATCAAACCGGCAGTGGCCATCCCTTTGCCCGTGATCATGCCCCCGCCCTTTTTGATCTCGCTGTGGGCCATATGGCCGGTGATCACGGCAACAATCGAGCCCAGGATCGGCAGGATGGAAAAGCCGGTGATACCGCCGATCAGGCTGATGATCGCCAGGGTACTGGTATGGGTGGTTGGAAGTTGTTGGTAAGGTTGTTGATAAGGTTGGTTCATTTCTTAATCTCCTTTTATAGTATGAATATATTATGGAATGATTATAAACGATACTTTCTTCCAGATGGTGTTTTTATGAAACGGCTTGGCGTTTCCGACTGGCGCGCCGCCAGAACCACCAGATGATCAACCCCACCAATATGACCAGAACCACGACCACCAGGACTGGGAGGACGATCGAAAGAATGGATAACACTGTTGCGATCACATCCTCGGCAATGCTGACCGGCACGTTGGCGGCTCCGCCAGTCGTGGCAGTGACTGCCGGACGTATTGCTGCTGACTTGACAACGTGGACGCTCCCCGACACCAGCAGACCGCAAATGATGGCAATCACCGGATGGACATTGGTAATGGCATGGGCACTGGCGGCAAAGATGATCGCCCCGGCTGCCGGCCGGATACCGGTCTGGATGATGTCGTTGACATGGTTCACTGCCGGGATTTTATCAGCCAGCATTTCGATGATGAGCAGGACGCCAACCACAATGAGCACCCAGGGATTCGCCAGCGTGTCATAGGGCGGGTTCAGCTTGATCCAATCTGAATAATGGGCGATGACACCGACCACCAGCAGCGGGATATAGGCGTTCAGCCCGGCGCTGGCCGACAGCCCAAAAGCAGTCATAATTCCAAAAAGTGCATCCATACCGGTCTCCAATCCGCTAATTGCCGAGGGGAAAACCTCCCCACGTTCCGGTGAGCCAGAACCGCAGCATGTCAATGGCCGCGGTTTGGATCATGGCAATTGTCAAGCCAGCCAGCAATGGCAGCCACAACTGCCGCAATTTCGTAAACTTGTTATCCTGGCCCATGATCATCACCCACACCATGCTGTATACGATGGTCAACAGGAGCCAGACACCCGCGGCGCTGATGATCGCCAGTGGATAAAGGACGATCGGGCTTTCGGTCAGCACCAGCAGGTCAAATAACACCTGGATGCCCAGCAGCAGCCCGAAGGCTTTCCAGCCGGGGATGGCTGCTTTTTCTTCGCCGTCAGCCCAGACGGTCTGGTTGAAGGCCGGGAAGAGCATGACAGCCATTCCCAATCCCATCCCGCTTCCGGTCAACAAACGCAGGGTGTTGTTGGGCACATAGATGTTGGGGATTTTCGGCAGGATGCCCGGCGAGACTTGTTTCAGCAGGTAAAGATACGAATTTGCTCCATCGATCCCGAACGCGGCCACGAAAACGACCAGCAGCGCCAGGATGCTCCAGTGCGGAATTTTGGACCGTTTCCAGCCAATGATGGATTGGAAAACCAGCCCGGTCACTGCGCCCAGGTACATGCCGGAACAGCGCGCACACAGCGGTAATTGGTAACTCCCGATGTGAAATGACCGTTCGCCGATGCGGTGACAGACGGCATACCCGATGGCATCCGCTTTGCCAAAGAAACCCGCTGGAGTATTAAGCAACCAGCCAATTAAGACCAGCAGGGCGGCGGCGATGACCAGATACTTCGATGCTGCTCCGATGTGTTTGAGCGTATTTTTGGGCATGGTGGATCAATTATAGAGTTTTTAGAGCCGGAACGCAAGCATGCGAACATTCATAAAGGTTATACGGGATCGGGCTAAAACAGTTTCATTTGTTCGGGCGGCTCGATCGGATCCCCGCTGAGTTCCTTTTCGAACCGCTCACGGGTGAGATCGGGCATCTCGATCAGCCGCCGTAGGGTCCGGAACTTGACGATACGCCAGCCCTCCGCCACAGACCTCAGCGCCGGGTCACGCCCCAGTTTATAGGCCAGCAGGCCAGCGCGCCCACCCGGAATGACCAGCAGGCTGCGTTTCGGCGGGTAGGGATTTTGCCGTAGGATTCTTCCCGCGATGGCGGAGGCCAGCAGGTAAAAGGCGAAAACGGTCTCGCCAGAATCCTGCCACAGGATGAGCCGCTGGGGACTTTCCTGCCGCTGGAGGGTGACTCCCAGTCGCGGCGCCAGCGCAGAGAGAGCCTGTTCGGCAGCTTCCAGGTCTGCCCGGCGCGTGGACGGGGAATCTTCCGGGCGCAGGCTCCAGCGCCCACCTGCCTCGACCGCATAGGAGGCCAGCACGGCGCGCAGCAGTCCCAGCGAAGGCGTCAGCAGGCCGGGGAGTTCGGCGTTCAGGGCCGTTTCCAAGTCCCGTAGCGCCGCCTCGGGATTCTT
>CAIQQN010000063.1 GCA_903873975.1 uncultured Anaerolineales bacterium | reverse complement strand
TGGTGGATCCCCATTTGAGCGCCGGCGTTCCGTCACCCGATGTCATAAGATTGTGAGTACGAACGTAAACCGGGACCGGGCTTAGAGCTGCTAATTCTGATAACAGCTTTTTCCCGTTCTTCATATAAGTGTAATTAGGTTCATCATACCCGAACCATGCCCAGATATGCTTTATTGGACCTTCATCTTTTTGAAGATCAATAGTGATTGAAACTGGTTTGGTCTGGGAAAAAAGACTTATGCTGCAGCAAATAAGCAGCAGAGAAATTGTCATTGCTGTAGCAATTATTTTGCCCATGATTCTCCCTCTGGAGCTCGACGCCACTTGAAGTACGCATCAAGAACTTTCAGTGAATTGGCGCTGGGCACCGGTCCCGTCTGAGGCGTCTGGCCGAAGTACATCACCACAGGGTTGGCATCGCTGAAAGCCGGCCATGCAGGAACACCCTCACCGCTGGGATCTCCGTGCTTGGCGAAGTTTGTCCAATAGGTGGCCATGGCTTCTGAGATTTCCTGGTCAGTCGAAGTTGCTTCCGGACTCTTAGGATTAAGATGCTGGAAGACGTATGCCACATCCTGCCCATGTGGTGAGCCATAGCCGGCTTTCGGCGAACTTTCTGGAAAGTCAGGATGGTGATCAAAATAGTAATAGAAGGCCTTGGCTTTTCCCATCCTCGATTGAAGCCGAGCCCAGCTCCACGTATGCCAGCCGAAGGCTGCATCACGTGCCAGGTCACGGGCGGTTTTCGGGACTTTATTGGAATCGACGGGATAGGCTTTGAGAAGGTCATCTGCGAACTTTCCATAGCGTGCTTTGACGCCGGTAATGTAATCCGACGGCGTTTTGGGCGGAGAAAAGCTCGCACCTTCATCCGAGTTGTATCCTACGAGAATCGGCGTATCATTGAATCTACCCGCTAGGTAGAGCTTGTATTGATCGTCTGGAATAACATAGCCATCGATGATCGGCCACGCAAACGCACGGACCGCCGCAAGCTTGTCGAAATCGAGCTTCCGCAGTTCCGCAATGGAGGAAACCTTTGCGCTGTCTGCGTACGCTTTTCCTGAACGCTCTGCGTCGGCGAGACGTTTCAGATTCTCCCCGGGGAAGAGCGTAGGGCGGGAGGGACCGAACGATCCGCCGCTTTGCGAAATGGCTCCCTGGAAAAGTCCTTTGGCCAACGGCGATACGCAGAGCATGCTGACGGCGATTCCGCCAGCCGATTCGCCAAATATGGTCACCTTATTCGGATCGCCACCAAACGCAGCGATATTCTTCTTCACCCAATGGAGACCCGCGAGCACATCCAGGAGACCATAGTTCCCGGAAACATGATTCGGGCTCTCGGCACTCAACTCAGGGTGCGCCAGAAATCCGAGTTGACCAACGCGATAAGCGATGCTGACGAGGACTACACCCTTCCTGGCGAGTTTCTCCCCGCTGTAGACCGGTTCGGATGTAGATCCTCCGTTGAAACCGCCGCCGTAGATCCAGACGAGCACGGGGACGCGATCGGTCGCGGATTTTGCCGGCGTCCAGACGTTTAGGTAGAGACAGTCCTCGCTCTTTCCTTCCGGAGCGCCCCAACTCTGAAGGGGACCCGGTGCAAACTTGACCGCTTGTCGCACGCCTTCCCATTTCGCCGCGGGCTGAGGGGCGCGCCACCGAAGATCACCAACCGGCGGCGCAGCAAACGGGATTCCTCGGTACACCGTTAACCCATCTTCAAATGTTCCCTGTAATAAGCCTTCTTCAACTTTAGCCGGCGTTGGTTGTTGCGCGAAGCCAGCTCCGGCAGCAAATATTATTGCTGTCGTGACTAAGAATAGTATGTTCCTCATAAGAATGGACCCTTCACAAATTGTATTGCCTTCTCACATTTTCTCGTTTCCAAACTTAGTTTGGGAACGAGAGTAAAGAAATATCAATTACGGATGATATCTCGGCCCAAGTATCAGTTTATCACCTGAATCATTCACTTCATACAGTTGCGGCTTCCGCGGACCTTTCTCCTCTGCGTGATGCACAATGAACAAACGCTTACCTTCGAACGTAGCAAACAACATTCCGTGACCGGAATTGTCTCCTTTCAACGCTTCCGTTTCTTGTACCCACGGACCTTTGATGCTTCCCGATTCGGAATACGCTACACCCTGTACATATCGATGAGCCCCCCAGCTTGACCACAACATGCCCAACTTTCCGGTTTGTGTTCTGAACATTTCCGGTCCATCGGTAACCCAACCCGGCATCTTCAATCCGAATGTGGCTTCACCGATGCTGTTCATCTCTTTGGACCATGCAGCCTCACTTGCACGAAAGATGGTTGTCGGCTCAGCGGTTCGATGCGTCAGGTCCTTTGAAAGTGGCATGTACGCGATGGTCCCGTCGATGAGCTGCGTCCACTCGTGAACGAATACCATATATGTGGTGTCATGCTCCTGGTAGAGTGTGCCATCTATAATGTCCCAATCTTCAGGACCGAGACAAAACTCGTGGTCGGCAACGAGCGGTTTATAGGGCCCGTCGGGCGTATCAGCGACCAATAGCTGTGTCTGGTTACGCGGCACATTGTATCGGCGGGGGACGTATTCGATCAGGTGGCCGTGATCGCTCCACGTACCGGCTAAATAGTATTTATTCCCGACATGATGAATTTCAGCCGCCGCAACCCAATGCCCATCCATCCATGTTCCCGTGAGGTCGATGATCGGATAAGGGCCGGTCCACATCTTTAAGTCTTTACTTTTATAGAGGCGGCCGCCGGTTCCCGTCAGATAATACGTATGGGACTTTTCATCGGGATAAACATAGGGATCGCTCATGGAAATGTCATCAAGGGAAACTGTCCGTATTTCCGGTTCGGGACGCGGCTGCCGCGTTGCCTGTCCTTGTCCGCCCGATCCGGGAGGCGCTTGTATACCAGGAACAATGCGTTTTTTCCCGCTGGTATTTCCATCGTCTTGCGGTATGTCAGGTTCGGCAACCTTATATCCCATCAGAGAAAGCATTTTTATTCCATACCTTGTCCCAAGTTTTCTGTACCCGGCAGCGGTAAAATGCAGATGGTCAAACCGACATGCGCAGCCGCTTGAAGAAATGACGTACGAGTTTGGAAGCACTTT
>CAIQQN010000062.1 GCA_903873975.1 uncultured Anaerolineales bacterium | reverse complement strand
TTCACCCAGCAGGTCTTTTGCCAGCGTTTTGGGTTTCATTGCTTCTCGATCTTCCACTCCAGGCGCGGGCGCAAAATACCTGGTCGCGGTTCAGCCCACTGCATGCCGGGCCCGCCAGCGGTATCCACGTTGAAAGTGAGCGCCTGCTCATCCATAAAATAACGGCGAACGCGGTAAGAGCCAGCATTGACGCCCAGCACATAGCGCCCCCCATTGAGATAGTCAGGGGGAAGCACGCACTGGCTGATATAGCGCCCGGTGGGACGCAAGCCATGTTTCTCGAAACGCTCCTGGTCGTCAGTGTCAAAGGAGGTCAGCACCTGGTCACCACGGGCTGTGGTCAGGTAGATGCCAATACGCAAACCAGTAAGCGGTGCAGCCAATTCGTATTCCATCTCAATGCCAACCGGCTCCACTGAGCGGACGATATCCACCACTTTGCCAGTCTTATCCCGCAGGCGCAAGGCAATCGGGCGGAAAGGCGCCGCTTCGGCCGGTACTTCGTCTGCATCCCAGATGCGTTCCCCGGCCTTGGCATTCCCCGCAGAGAGATAGTAGTCCACCGCCTCTGCGGAGGCGGCGCGCATCACCAGATGCCCTTTTTCCAAAACGATTGACTCCTGTGTCAGGCGCAGGATCGCCGACATGTTATGGCTGACGAACAGAACCGTGCGGCCCTCCCGGGCCACGTCGCCCATCTTGCCCAGGCACTTCTTCTGGAACTCAGAATCACCCACCGCCAGCACTTCATCAACCACCAGGATTTCCGGCTCCAGGTGGGCGGCTACGGCGAATGCCAGGCGCAGGTACATGCCCGAGGAATAGCGCTTGACGGGCGTGTCGATGAACTGCTCCACTTCTGAAAACGCCACAATCTCATCAAACTTGCGCTCAATTTCAGCATTTCTCATGCCCAGGATGGCACCATTCAAAAAGATATTCTCACGGCCGGTCAGCTCGGGATGGAAACCCGTCCCAACCTCCAGCAACGATCCGACCCGGCCCCGGATCGTTACAGACCCGGTGGTCGGCTCGGTGATTCGGGAGAGAATCTTGAGCAGGGTGCTTTTTCCGGCTCCGTTGCGCCCAATGATACCCAGGACTTGTCCGTGCTGAATCTCGAAATTAATATCCTGCAAAGCCCAGATATACTCTTCGCCCGGCTGGAGCACATCCTGCCCAACAGAGCGGCGGAGCATCGCCCCTGCCAGGCGGAACGGTCTGCTTACGGCTTGCGAGATACTCTCACTCAGAGTACGGTATTTTTGTGGCGCAAGTCCTATGCGGTATCGTTTGCCCAGATCTTCAACAAGGATAACAGGTTCCATAAGAGTTAAATCGTATCTGCAAAAGTGCGTTCCATCCGGCGGAAGTAAATCATTCCGCTGACCAGGATCACCACCGCCACAGCCGCTGAAATAACCAGACGGGTATCCGGACCGGTGGGTGTGCCGAGGATGGCCCAGCGGAAGCCGTTGATGACACCCGCCATCGGATTGAGAGCATAGATCATCTGCCATTTCGCCGGTATCATCGTGGTGGAGTAAACCACCGGGGAGACGAATTGCAAAATAGCGGACAGGAACGGGAGGATATAGCCCACATCGCGGTATTGAACATAGAGCGCCGAAAGCCAGAGGGCAATGCCCAGGGCGGTCATCAGCGCCATCAGCAGGAACGGGACCAGGGTCCAGAGGGCGGCGGTGATCGTGATATGTGCCTGCCCGGTCAGGTTGTAATAAAGAGCAATCCCAATCAAGACCACGCAAGCGATCAGGAAATCCACCAGCCCGCTCAATACCGAAGCCAGCGGCAGGACAAGTTTGGGGAAGTAGATCTTCGTGATCATGTTCTGGTGGGTGACCAGCGAACGGCTGGCATTATTGAGAGCGTTGGTAAACAGGGTCCACGGGAGCAGCGCCACGAAGGAGAAAATCGGATATGGAATGCCATTATCCGCCGGGATATGGGCCAGCCCGCCAAAGAAAATACTAAAAACCACCATATTCATGAACGGCTGTATCACCGCCCAGCTCACGCCCAGCGCGGTTTGTTTATAGCGTACTTTCAAGTCGCGCCAGGTCATGAAGTAGATCAATTCACGGTAGAACCACAGGTCTTGCAGGTTCAGAACCATCCAGCTTTTCGTCGGGCGGATGACGATCGTGTTCGGCTCATTCTTGAGGATTGCTGCGCGTGCCATGGGCTATTTCCTGTTCTGCTTGAACCAATCGATCGTCTGGCGCAAGCCCTCTTCAAATGGCGTCAAGGCCCGAAAGCCAAAGGATTTTTCAGCGCGGCTTACATCCAGCCTGCGGCGCGGCTGGCCATTGGGTTTGCTTGTATCCCAGACCAGGTTGCCGGTAAAACCGGTCAGCCGGGCGATCATCTCTACCAGGTTTCTTATGGAAATTTCGTAGCCGGAACCCAGGTTGACGGGGTCTGCGCCATCATAGCTCTCGGATGCCAGAAGAATACCTTCAGCGGCGTCTTCCACATACAGGAATTCGCGCGTCGGCGAGCCATCCCCCCAGACGATGATTTCCTCCTGGCCATGTTCCTGCGCTTCCAGGCACTTACGGATGAGCGCCGGGATCACGTGGGAGGAGGCCGGGTTGAAATTATCGCCTGGCCCATAAAGGTTGACCGGTAGGAGAAAAATGGCATTGAAGCCGTATTGTTGCCGGTAAGCCTGCGCCTGGACGAGCAGCATCTTCTTCGCCAGTCCATAAGGCGCGTTGGTTTCTTCCGGGTAACCGTTCCACAGGTCATCCTCCCTGAATGGCACTGGTGTGAACTTTGGATAGGCACATACCGTCCCCAAAGCCACAAATTTACCCACGCCGCGCTGCCAGGCCTGGTGCATCAGCTCCACACCCATCATCAGGTTGTCGTAGAAGAAATCAGCCGGGTGTTCGCGGTTGGCGCCAATCCCTCCCACACGGGCTGCGAGATGCAAGATCACCAAGTTGGAAGGTCGAAAGGTTGAAAGGTTGGAAGGCTGAAAGGTTGGAAGGTTGACAGGCTGAAGGTGACGAGGCCGCTTCCCGATGGGCAGCATGGCATCCTCCAGGAGGTGAAAAATATTCTCATGCCGAGTCAAATCATAATATTCAATGCGCGGTATCAGAATGTCTGGCGCTCCGCGCTCCGCAAGTTTCTTCGCAACAAATGAGCCCAAAAATCCGGCCCCGCCAGTAATAATGACACGCTTGTCCAGCCAATAATTAATCTGAGACATGATACTTGACCTCTTCTTCGTTAACACGAAAACTGGTCGGTTGAGTTCGAAGGTATTGAATGAATCGGGCAAGCTGTTTTGAGCAAGTGAGTGCCAGTTCATTAGTTTCGCTGTATTCATCCTGGCTCGCGTACTTCAAATCTAAGGAAAGATAAAGCTGGGCGCGTAATTCTCCTGCCAAAGCTTTGGCCCTCCCCAAGTAATCCACGAACATTTTTTGAGATTGACTCTCAAACCCTTCGGCAATATTGGAAAGAATCGAAACAGCCGCTCTTCTTACTTGGTCTTTCAACCCAAAATCTTTTGAGAACCGCTCATTTTGAGTAACACGGTAAACCATATTTGCCAGTTTCCGAGCATTTTTCCAGACTTCTAAATCTTCGAACCTCTCTACTTTTGGCATCTTTCACCTTTCAACCTTCCAACTTTTATACTTTTCTACCTTACTGAACCACAAACCTTGCATTGGTATATTTTTCATCATGCGGGTTGCGGATAAGGCCATCATGCAGAACATGGACGATCTCACGCACGCCGTAATCAACCGTCAATTGGGTATCGAAACCCAAATCACGCCGGATATGTTCGAACGAGACGGAAATGTCGCGCATATCGCCTCCAAAGGTCAGGTCCTTGTAAGTGACCACCGTGTCAGGCAGGCGCTTGATGACCAGACCGACGATTTCGTCCTTGGTGTAGTTGCCGCCGTCCGTGCCGAGGTTATAAACTTGACCTTTTATCTTATCTTCCGGTGCTTCCAACCCGAGGATGAGGCCGCGCACCACGTCCCGCACATGGACGAAGGAGCGCGAGTAGCCGCGCTGGTAGATAATCAGTTCCCGCTTGGCATACGCGTCCAGCACAAACTGGTTGACGATCAGATCAAAACGGGTGCGCGGCGAAATGCCATACAGCGTCGCCAGGCGGAAGATGAGCGCTGCAGGTACAGCCTCCTTCTGCCTCAACAGGAACTCTTCGGCGGCGATTTTTGTCTCTGCATATAAAGACTGGGGATTGAGCGGCGAGGACTCGGTCACCGGCTTGCCATCCAGCGAAAGACCGTAGTTGCTGTACGTGGATGTGAATACAAAGCGTCCGGCTCCGAAACCGGCTGCCAGCTCGAAGACGCGTTTCACCGCCTCCACGTTGTACCGCCAGGCGGCCTGTTTCCCCACCGCCTGGCAGGCCGGGAAGCCGACGATCGCAGCCAGGTGGAACACTGCTTCCGGCTTTGGCCAGTCGCGTGGCAGGGCCGCCCGCACCGCGCCCGGCTCGGTCACATCCGCCCGCTCGAAGCGAAAGTTCGGGTGGGCAAAGAATCCCAGCAGCGACTCGCCGCCATACAGCAGGCTGTCCACCACGGTCACACGGTAACCGGCGCGCAGCAGTTCGCAGGTCAGGAGCGAACCGATATAACCGGCTCCGCCGGTTACGAGGATGTGCCCTTTATCGCTCATGCAATCCCTCCAGTTGGACGTGCAGCCCTTCCACCCTCAGCACCGGCCCGGTATCCTCCGGGACAACCGCCATGCCCTGCTCCAGGCACGTCAGGCGGCAGATATCTGCCACATCGCCGTCCCCGCGCACGCTGAGACGGTCGAACCCGGCCTGGCGGGCGCGTTCGATGTGCTCCTTCACGCGCTGCCGTGTGTTGCGATAGAGCAGGAATTGCTGTTCGACGTAATCCACCGTCAGGCGGGCCCGCAGGGCGATCCCTTCCGGGGTGATGATGTAGCGCAGTTTCTTGCGGTTGGCACGCTTGATCTTGACGTACCCTTTTTCGATCAGGCGTTTGAGATGCCAGTTAACCGTGCCCACCGCCACATCCAGTTGTGATGCAATGGAGGATTGGTTCACATCCGGGTCACGCTCGATGGTTTCGAGCAGTGCCAGTTCACGGACCGACTCGCTGGGATTGGTCATCGCTTATCCATTAATCCGTTTCCATCCCGCAGACGTTTAAGGTCGGCTTCGACCATCATCGCCACCAGGTCTTTGAAGCCCACCTTCGGAGACCAGCCCAGTTTCTGGCGCGCCTTGGCCGGGTCTGCCTTAAGCCTGTCCACTTCGGAGAGGCGCATAAAACGTGGGTCCTTGACGACATGATCCTGGTAGTTCAGGCCCACGTGGTTAAAAGCCAGTTCACAAAATTCGCCTACCGAATGGGTCTCGCCCGTACCGACGACAAAATCCTCCGGCCGCTCCAGCTGGAGCATATGCCACATCGCCTGCACGTATTCCCCGGCAAAGCCCCAATCGCGTTGGGCCTCCAGGTTGCCGAGACGCAGTTCTTTATCCAGGCCGAGTTTGATCCTGGCCGCCCCATTCGAGATCTTGCGGGTCACAAATTCCAGCCCGCGCCGCGGGCTTTCATGGTTGAACAGGATGCCGGAAACGGCAAATAGATTGTATGACTCGCGGTAGTTGACCGTGATCCAGTGCCCGTACACTTTCGCAACCCCGTATGGGCTGCGCGGATAGAAGGAGGTGGTCTCCCGCTGAGGCGTCTCGACGCACTTCCCGAACATCTCGCTGCTCGAAGCCTGGTAAAAACGCGTCTGCGGGTTGACCAGCCGGATCGCCTCCAGCAGCCGCGTGACCCCCATGGCCGTCACCTCGCCGGTCAGCACAGCCTGGCTCCAGGAGGTGGCCACAAACGATTGTGCTGCCAGGTTATAGACTTCGTCGGGCTTGTATTCTTCCAGCAGGGCCACCAGTGAACTCTGGTCGTGCAGGTCACCTTGTACGATGGTCATGTCGTCCTGGATGTGCTGGATGCGTTCAGAGGTTTCGGTGCTGGAACGGCGCACCATCCCAATGACTTCGTAACCTTTGGAGAGCAGGAACTCGGCCAGGTAGGAACCATCCTGGCCGTTCACACCGGTGATGAGGGCAGTTGCCATATTGCTCCTTTTCAAAATTCAGTTGCTGAATTATAAACGCAAATGGGAATCCGTCAAGCGCTTATTCTCAGGTTCGTACATGAGTTCGGACACTTTTCTCGGCAAAATAGGGCTGAGCGTGGCGTCCTTTGCCCGCTCAATCTGTTTTTTGACATCTTATTCCCCCTTCAAATCGGAGTAAAATCAACCCAGCCATGTTAATTCACTCCGCCTCCCAACTCCTGACCCTCTCTGGCGGCCCGCAGCGCGGACAGGCCCTCGGCAGCCTCGGCATCCTCGAAGATGGTGCCGTGCTCGTCCGGGGCGAAATGATCCTTGCCGTCGGGCCGACCAAAGAACTGATGGCCGCGAACCCGCACGAACCGACCCTGGATGCCTCCGGCTGTGTCGTCCTGCCCGGCTTCGTGGACCCGCACACCCACGTCGTCTGGGCCGGGGATCGGGCCCGCGAGTTCGAGCTGAAAATGGCCGGTGCCAAATACCTCGACATCCTGGCGGCGGGTGGCGGGATCCTCTCCACTGTCCGCCAGACGCGCGCAGCCTCCATTGAGACCCTCATGGACGAGACCCGTCCGCGCCTCGCCCGCATGTTCGCCCACGGCACCACCACCGCCGAAGCCAAGACCGGCTACGGCCTGGAGAGCCAGGCCGAACTCCGTATGTTGCAGGCCATCCTGGCCCTCGACGCCGCTGGTCCGCTCGAACTGGCTCCGACGTTTCTGGGTGCGCACGCCATCCCCCCCGAATATAAAGGCAACCCGCAGGGCTATACTGACCTGCTCTGCACAGAGATGCTGCCCTTCATCCGCCAGTGGTGGGCCAGCCAGCCGTCAACCGCCAGCCGCCCCCTGCCCTTTGTGGATGTCTTCTGCGAGACCGGCGCCTTCGACCTGGCCCAGTCCCGCCAGATATTAACAAAAGCCAGGCAACTGGGCTTCCCGCTCAAACTCCACGCCGATGAGTTCGAGGACCTGGGCGGCGCTTCGCTGGGCGTGGAACTGGCGGCGGTCTCGGTCGACCATCTGGTCAAGACCTCCGACCGCAATATCCAGGCGCTGGCTGCCAGCGATACCGTGGCCGTCTCGCTGCCCTGTACCCCCTTTGGCCTGGCCGAGAGCGAATACACGCCGGCCCATAAGATCATCGCCCTCGGCGGCCTCCTGGCCCTGGCCAGCGACTGCAACCCCGGCACTGCCTGGAATGAATCCATGCAGTTCGTCATTGCGCTTGCGTGCCGGACCCTGAAACTGACTCCCGCCCAGGCCATCGCCGCCGCCACCATCAATGCCGCCCACGCCATCCGCCGCGCAGACCGGGTTGGCTCCCTCGAACCCGGCAAGCAGGCTGACCTGCTCATCCTGTCCGTGCCGGATTACCGTCACCTTGGCTATCGCTTCGGGACGAACCTCGTCCGACAGGTCATCAAGCGGGGACGGGTTTACCTGGTGGAGACTGGCGCCCACCCCACGCAGTAAGTTTCCTTTCAGGAGGTTGGATATGTCTGTTGATTTTGCGACATTTCCTTACAATCAGATCGTATGGCTGGTGGTGGCCATCGTGGGCGTGGTTGTGGCGTTCGTGGTCATCCGCTTTTTCTGGAAGCATATCCTCAAATATCTATTAAAAGGCTGCCTGGTCATCGTGGGCATCCTTGCCCTGCTGGCAGTGCTCCATTATTACTTCAAGGTTTTCTAACCCTGATCTCTGTGTCGTTGCGACTAGCCGAGGCCTGGTCGAGGCGGCATCATGCCGCCATCGACCGTTTCGGGCTCACGAGAGCCCGATGCTTCGAGCCGCCGTCGGCTGTTTCAGCGCCATGTGGCGCTGAAGGCAGGCCGCGCTCTTTGCGGCGACACCGTCCCTGTGCTCTTCCGGGATATCATCCCCGCCAGGGGACATCGTCCAGGTGTTCTTCCTGGAAGCAATCTCCTCCCCGTAGGGGCGACATATATGTCGCCCTTCTTGTTTTGTGTCGTTGCTAGCCGAGGCGGCTTCCAGCCGCCGTCGGCTGTTTCAGTGCCACGAGGCACTGAAGACAGAGCCGCGTAGCGGCGGTGACATCCTCCCGGCGCTCTTCCGGGACCCCGTGGGTAGGGTCTCATGGATGATTGGGTTATAATGAATCTGGAGGTCGTTATGGACATGGTACAGGTATCCTTTCAATTGCCGCGCGAGGTCCTTTCGGCCCTACGCCAGGACCCAAAAGGTTTCGTGCGTGAAATGCGCGTCGCCGCAGCGGTCAAGTGGTATGAAACCGGCGCAGTATCGCAGGGGAAAGCTGCTGAAATCGCCGGGCTCTCGCGCGCCGAATTCATCAATGCGCTGAACCAGTTCAAAGTCACTCCCTTCCAATATAATGCCGATGAAATCGTCTCGGACACCGCCCGTCGCTGAGAAATGGGTGGTAACCGCTTCGCCGGTGATCGCCCTGGCGCGCGTGGGGCAGGTTGGGATGCAAAGGGAATGATGACTTCCAAAAAGGGCTTGCAATTTCAAGCTGGAAGCAGTAGAATACTTTAGAGCGGTATCGTAAAGCCTGGTGACCCCGGCTGTCCGGAGGACAGACCTAGCTGCTTCTGAGATGGAGCGGGAGAGATTGAAATCAGGGCCCAGGGTGAGCCGCTCGACAATTCCCCCGCAAGGGGGATTTTGGTTTCCAAAAAGGGCGCTATTTTTTCTGCTTCTGCCAGGCCTGTTTTGTCACCAATTCTTCTTCGATAATCCGAGCTGCAATCCAGCCATGGAATTTGGTATTGCCGCGTTCATATTTTTGAAAGAAAGCCCAGGCGATAAAATCCACTGCCTGCAATTCCTTGGTAAGCATTGAATCTTCCTGGCGGATCATTACGTAACGCTGCGGCAGACCGGATATTGCTTCGCGGATCTTTTTTTCAAGAAGATAGCGCAGGTTTTCCTTTGTATAACGCCTGTCCAGTACGATTTCAATATTCGGATGAGCTTTTACCAATTTCACCACAAGGCGCGCAACTGCCCATCGATAGACATCTTCCGGGTCTTCCGGCAGATGTTCAATGACTCGGCGGTCAATAATCACGGAGAAAATCTCGATCTTCTCCTGAACCAGCGCTGTAAGCAAGCTTTCTGTGAGCGCATCATCTGATTTTTTGGCCTTCAACTCGCCGGAGGCCAATGACGAGCCGTACTTCTTCTGGGTTTTGCGAATAATACGGGCAATGCTGCGCGAGTTGTCCATACCCAAAGCCGCTACAACAAGAATGTGATTTTGACGGAAGGAAGCAACGTTCCCAGATTCATCTATGAAAGCAAATTGCAACGCAGGTTCCATGGGTACGATTGTACTCGACTCACAGGCAAAGCGGAGATGAAGACAGTCACATGACCAGGAAAACCTTTCGCGAAGCATCCTGTGGGTAGGGTCTGTTGCACTTCTGGATGGTCTGCAGGCGTAATTGTCCGCATTAGGTGCGGGCGGCCACCCAAGTAGATCAAGAAAATTCATGTCAGTTTGGGGGCAGCGGAGTCCGGCGACTCCTGTCGTCGGCGTCAAATACCTGAAGGTAGCCGAAATCTGGAGATTTCGGACTCCGGGCAAACGAACTTCTAAAATCCGCTCCGGAATTGCCAAGCACTTCAAGCAAATCCCCCTTGTAAAAATAGAACATCTGTGCTATAATAATCACGCGGCAAGCTTGCGCGCTGGCAGCTTCACTAGCCGAGGCGGCCTCAAGCCGCCATCGGCTGGTAGATGACATGAGTCTTCGAAGCTGCACAGCGCTACAAGCCGAGGGGGCGTCCAGCCCCCCTCGGCAGTCCCAGCGACACGAGTCGCTGGGGGACGCTGTTTGGCAGACACGAGTCTGCGATGCTCAAGTCTTTCTTGTCGCGTTATTCTTTTGCACATTAACAACTGAATATTCCGAAGAAGTCCCCTCGTATTTAGGAAGCGGTCTGAGCGGAGCAAAGCAAAGCAAGAACTACCTGTTTTCCCGGTGTTCTTGCCCAAAATCCAGTCATTCGTTCCTCTTCGTTTTGACACGCATTTTCTCACCCATCTCGTTGCAAGGCGGTCTGAGCGGAGCGCACTGACCGAGGCCTGGTCAAGGCGGCAACAAGCCGCCATTGATCGTTTCGGGCTCACGAGAGCCCGAAGCTTCCTTCCAGCCGCTGTCGGTTGCTTCGACGACATGGGTCGTCGAAGAAGGCGCCCATCTTCTTATACCATCCCGACGCTCTTTCGGGACATCGTCCCCGCAAATTCCTCCCACGGCGAATGGTTTTGGCAATCCTGTGACCAGCACAATATTCGTTCCGCATATCGAATCCCTTCCCTCATACTTGATAATGAAGGAACATCATATGTTAGTCGTTCCTCATTCGTTTCTCAAGTTCGACTAGCCGGGGCGCCAAAGCCCCAGCTTTGTGTCGTCCTGCCTTCTGCCACCTGCTCTCTGCCTTCCGTTCTCCGTTCTCTTCTCTCCTCGACTTTCAACGTTTGACCTTCAACCCTCTTTTCCTTCATGTTGAATCTTTTCTTCCGACTGCTCTCTCTTCTCTATTCTCCGTTCTCTATTCTCCGTTCTCTGCTCTCCGCCTTTGGTCCAAATCGGCTACAATAGTCTCCCTATGATCTTTCCTTATCAATGACGAATAAAAGAACCGCTAACCATGAACCCTTCACTTTTGCACCTCGAACGGTTGGCCCGCCAGGCCGGTGAACTTCTGCGCCTCGCCTATGAGCACGAACACCAGGTGGACTATAAGGGCGTGATCGACCTCGTCACCGAGGTGGACCGCCAGTCTGAGACGCTTTTGCTCGGCGAGATCCAGCGCCTCTTCCCCGGCCACCGGATTGTCTCCGAGGAGATCGGCCTGGTGCCCGGCCGCGAAGTTGACCAGTGGTACGTCGACCCTCTGGATGGGACGGTCAACTATGCCCATGGCATCCCCATTTTTACAGTCTCCATTGCCTATGCCCGCCGCGGGGTCGTGACCCTGGGCGTGGTCTACGACCCGATGCGGGATGAATTATTCGCAGCCGAACGCGGCCACGGAGCCTGGTGCAACGGACGCAGGCTCCAGGCCTCATCCGTCACGGAATTCCAGCGCAGCCTGCTCGTCACCGGTTTCCCATACGACCTCTGGTCCACGCCGCAAAATAATCTCGAGTACTTTGGCCGTTTTGCCAGGCTGACCCAGGGGGTGCGCCGCCTGGGTTCGGCTGCCCTGGATCTGTGCTACGTGGCCGCCGGTCGTTTCGACGGTTATTGGGAATTGTCTCTCAAGCCCTGGGATGTAGCCGCCGGCGGGCTGATCGCCGCCGAAGCCGGGGCGGTTGTCACCAACCTGGTCGGGCATGCCGATTATCTCACCCCGCCCTGTTCCCTGCTGGCGGCCCCGCCCGGCCTGTATGCGAAAATGCTGGAGATCTTGAGCGAAAAGGCGTGATTTTCTTTTGCTGTTTTGCACCAGTTTTGTAACTGGCCTGGTATCCATAAATGATATAATTTATATAATGTTTGTGGCAAAAGGAGTGTTTTTTGGCTGATGCTCGTGTTGAACGACTGGCAAAGATCCTGGTGGACCACTCGGCGCAGATCAAACCCGGCGACCGGGTGGCCATCGAGGCAACCACCGCGGCTGAACCGCTGGTGCGCCTCCTCTATACTACCATTCTTGAACGCGGCGGGAATCCGTACCTGCTGCTGGAACTGACCGATCAGGACGAGATCCTGTTTGCGGTGGCAAAAAACGAACAGCTGGATGTCACACCGCCCTTCCGCAAGCTGGCCTACGACCAGTTTGAGAGCCGCATCCGCATCCATTCGGCCACCAACCCGCGTTCCCTCTCGGGCGTGGATCCGGCCAAGCAGCGGCGGCGACAGAAGTCTTTGGCTCCCATTATGGAGGCCCAGATGCGCCGCGGCGCTGACCGCTCCTTCAAATGGGTCACCACCCTGTTCCCCACCGAGGGTTTCGCCGTGGAAGCCGGGATGAGTCTCCGGAACTACGAGGACTTCGTCTACCGTGCCTGCCATGCTGACGAAGCGGACCCGGTGGCATTCTGGAAGAAGGTGGAGGCCAAACAGCGCAAGATCATTGACCGCCTCGAAGGCCACAGCCAGGTCATCCTGCGCGGTCCGAATGTGGATTTGACCCTGTCCATCCAGGGGCGCAAGTTCCTCAACGGTGCGGGCGCCAACAACATGCCGGACGGCGAGATCTATACCGGCCCGGTTGAAGACTCGGCCAACGGCTGGGCGCGCTTCTCCTATCCTGCCATCTATAACGGTGTCATGGTCGAAGGCGTGAAATTGACTTTCACCAATGGCAGGGTTGAAAAAGCCACGGCTGACAAGAATCAGCCCTTCCTGCTGGAAATGTGCGATTCGGACCCGGGCGCGCGTTACCTGGGCGAATTTGCCATCGGCACGAACTACGAGATTGACCACTTCTCGCGCAACATCCTGTTCGACGAAAAACTTGGCGGCACCTTCCACATGGCGCTCGGGTCGGGCTATCCGGAAACGGGCAGCAAAAACAAGAGCATGATCCATTGGGATATGATCTGCGGCATGCAGGACGACTCCGAGATCATTTTGGATGGAGAGGTCATCTACAAGAACGGGAAATTCACGTTCAAATCCAACAAGTAATAAAAGGTAAAAGGGAATTATTCGGTTCTGATCAACTGGGTTGCAGCCGCGCTGGCCATTCCGGTTGCCACAGCCCCATACAACGGTCGGAATTCCAATTCTTCCCCCAAACAGACAGGTGGGCTTGCTTCCGTAACATCCAGAACCAAATGGTCCGAACTGGCTCCCAGGATCACCACCCCCGGGCGTTTCGGCACCAGGCTCTCGATCTGCAGGTCCTGTCTGCCCAGCGCCAGGATCGCCCGCCGCCGGAGTCCCAGGTCGGTCCAGCGGGGACTGTCGCCAAATGCATTCGGGGCCAGCCTCCCCTCCGGCAGGGAAGGCTTGGTCTCCAGCTCGATGACTTCCGCCATTACTGTGAAGGCGTCCTGATGAGGAAGTACATGCGGCCATTCGCCGGTGCTGTCCACCTCCCCGATCATGATTGCCCCTCCAATCCGGAGCTGGGTGGCGCCTCCCGGCATTTCATGACGCAAGAGCAGCGCCAGGCTGGCACTGTTGCCCGCCGAGATCGTCTTGAAGCGGATGCCCAGACTATGTTCCACTGCTTCTGCCACATCGACGAGCGCCTGGGTGTTTTCACGGGTGGGTAGAACTCCACCGATGCAGGTGGTGTTGGCGCCCATGCCGATCAATTCTATATTTGGCAAGTGAGCCATTCCCCGGGCGGTTTCGAGTGCCCGCTCCGGCATGACCCCTTCACGCCGGTCGCCGGTTTCAACCATCAGGATCACCCGATGATTGACCCCCTGGGCTGAAGCTGCCTGCGAAAGGGCGCGTACCGTCTCAACCTGCGAATTCAGACTTACCTGGGTCAGCCGGACGACTTCATCAACTTCGCTGAGCGCTGGCAGCCGCAGAAGCATGATCTCCGCCTGGATCCCGGCCTCCAGCAACCGGCGCACATTGCTCAGGCGGGATTCTGCCAGCATGCAGGCCCCGCCAGCCAGGATCGCTCGCGCCACTTCTGGATTTCCGCAGCAAGCCTTGGTGACGCCAACCACTTCGATCCCTTGCGAGGCGCATAAATTGACCACTGCTTCGGTATTACGCTTCAAACGCCCACAGTCGACCTCAATGCGCATGGTTTCCTCTTCTCCTCGGCAGGTTCGAAGAATGCCTGGCGGGCAGCCAGGGAGAGATAGTACCCACCAGGCTCACGATGATCCCTGTCTTCCCTGCCTCATGCGGAGTAAGCTTCAACAAGCTTGCCCATCTCCCTGAGCACATCGTTGGAGAGCGGTGCAGGCTGGTGGCTCGCGAGGATCTCCTTCACCTTGTCCCGGGCTGCGGAGAGGCTGTCAATCCGGCCTTTCTGAACCCAACCGTCATAACTATCGCGATCGCTGATCGACGGCAGCGACAGCGCTTTTCGCATGTTTTTCACCGTGTGGGTCTGATCCAGGTAGACGCCTCCTGGCCCGATCTCCTTGATGAG
>CAIQQN010000061.1 GCA_903873975.1 uncultured Anaerolineales bacterium | reverse complement strand
TCCGCGCCTGGCTTGCGCCAATCCGTCCAGGCCGGCCCATTATACCCCACTGGCCAGCCGCCGTCAACGCGCCTGGCTCGACGTCAGGGCGACAGGCAAGGTGCGAGCTGAGCACTGGATTGGGCATGCAGTTTGAAAGCAATGTCATCCGTAAGATCCGGTAGAGTTATCGTGATTTTCATGCCTTCCCGGGTAACAGTAGCGGAACTGACGATATCGGTCCCAGTCCTGGTGTTAAAAAAATCAATTTTCCAGTTGATGGCAGCGCCGGGGACAGTGAGGGTAACCGTCTGATTGGAGAGAATGGGCTGCAAATTCCAATCCGGTGGCTCGCAGGTCGCATCCCGATACCAGCCCAGCACCATTTCCTCGTTGCCGACTGCCGCGCCCCACACGCCAGGGTCGGAAGTGGACGTCAACGGTTGGAAATCGCTGAAATCAACGTCTCTGACGAAATTCGAAGCCGGCAGTTCTGCATCAGCATATTTTTGAATAAAGGGCATATTCAAAGCTGGGAAATAAATGGCGACACCATCTTCCCACCAGAGAGCGCGACCGTTCATTGCACCTGAAACCACCACCGCCCAGATGGCGTGTTTTATCCCAATCTCAGCCTGGTCTGCGGTTGTCAGCGTGGGCGGATTACTATCCGGAGTCTCGAAACTCAAGCCGGATTCGCCGATTAGAACCGGCTTGCTGTATTTTTCCAACATGGAACGCACTTCGGTTATGATCGTACGATCCAGTTTTCCGGAAACAGGATAAGGATGGATGTTGATGAAATCTATGCTGTCGCTGCGATAAAAACTGGACCAATCGCCAAAATCTGCCAGGGAGGCGGTAACCGGGCGCTGAGATGAGTCGGCGTTGTGGATAATGACTGTCGCACTATTTACAAAATCAATCGCTTCAGGCTCAGTTGTACCTGGAGTCATATTTATTTCGGAAAAGATTTCCCATGCAATAATATTTTTCTGCCCTTGCCAGCGTTCGATAAGCGTTTTCATCCAGCCAAGCCATAATTTTTGGGTGGGCGAGTCGGAGATAAATAAATCCCCTGCAGTCTTGGTCGGTCCACCATTGATCTCATTGAGGGGATTTGATTTCCAGGTGGAGTAACCATTCCCATCATTCCAATCGCACCAGACACCAAACACGGGCATCACATAAATTCCATTGGCTGCGGCTTTCTCAAAGACCTCTTCCCATTTCTTAGCCCAGGCCTCATCCACTTCACCGGTATTTGAATATCCCATACCAAGACTATCAAGTTGAACACGTACAAATTTGCTGCCGCCCTTGCTCGTAAAGTCGAGTAATTGATAATATTGTGATGTTTCGTAACCAGCCACGTTTCGCGAGAATATGAAGCTTTGCTGACCATCGATACTGAAATAGAAATCTCCTTTTTTTAGCGTAATGCTCGGAGTGGGCACGCTGGTGGGGTTGAGGGTCGATATGGAGGTTGCTGTTGAATGGTTCACTTGGGTAGGCGCGACAGTGGCAGGCAAAGGTGAGGCTGGCGTAGTAGTCTGACCCGGCGTGCAACCCGAAAATACACCACTCAAAATGGCAACAACAATGAGAATGGTAATGAAATGGGTATTAGTTTTGGGATTCATCTTTTCGCTCCCTTATGGAAGATAATGCAATTCATTGTCATTCACTGCCATTCACTGCCATGACTACTATTTCTGCCCAACTCGCGCTGGAGCTGTTCTTTTTCCAGGCTCAATTAAGACTGCTTTAGAGCTGGGGCGGATGAATAATAAATAAAAGCATGACCCAGACGAATAGCATGATCACCAAAGAAACCGGCAGAAGCACCAGTTGCAGGAGGGCTGCGATCGCCCAACCGCCCAGCGTTTGCTTCCAGTTGTTCTTGAGGATCATTTTTCTGAAAAGCAGACCAGACAGGATCGTTATCCCCAGGGCGATCCCCATGTTCAGGGTAGGTCCATCCTTGATCACTTCGAAACCATAAAATGTGAGTCCTCCCACAAGTATTTGCAGTAACGTAACCACAAACAGAAATCTCGATTTTGGAACTTCCACCTTGCGCAGGCGGAAACTTATCCGGGTTGTCCAAGCTATGATTCCCCACAGAACCAGGACAATGAAAGCCAAACCGATCACAAGGTAGATGGTGGGGTCTGCAAGATTCAAGCTCATTTTTCTCCTTTATAAGCGCAGGCAAAAAAAAGCGTGTCCAACCAGGTCGTTGAACCATATTTTCAGCCGCTGTTTACTGGCTACGCCTCGCATCCCGCCAGGGGGTAACCGGTGATGACATTCTCCAGGAGTATAGATAATATGAGGAGCCCGGTCAAGTGGTTTGGCAAGGCAACACGGAAGACAGAATAAAACGAGAACCGTGACGATGGGGATGTTCAGGTTTAGGGAATGGGAGGTGGAGCTGGAATTGTTAACATAATAAGTGTATTACTCGGAAATATTTGCCCGTATCGTCAGGATACTCTCTTCAATTCTTGACTTGCCCCTCTGAGACTGATACAATATCCGCTCGTTCGACCCATCGCGGGGTAGAGCAGCGGTAGCTCGTCAGGCCCATAACCTGGAGGTCGCTGGTTCAAATCCAGCCCCCGCAACTTATCACAGACCATAGCTTGTAAAGCTATGGTTTTTGCTTATTACATAGAACTACAAAAAGCACGCACAATGACCCGGCTTTAACCAACACGGAAGATGGAATATAACAAAAAACCTCGACGATGGGGGCGGTCACGGTTTAGGGAGGGGGAAAAAGGGCGAAGGACGCCTGGAGACGGTAGATAGTGGCTTATTCTCCAGGGATGCACCGCGTATGCTGCAGAAGAAGACCAAGACTCTTATAGATGGCATTATTACGATAAATATGATATAATTAGTATTATAATATCACAAGCTTGTATTTTGAGAGGGATATTTCTAACGCACAAGGCAAGATAACCTCCCATAACTAATGTTGAATGGAGAAAAAATGAGAAAAAACAGTATGTTTATATCCGTAGTAGTGCTGATCGGCACAATTCTGATGGCCGCCTGCAGCCAGGCCGCCGCTTCAACCGCAAATCCAAACGCTCCGGCGGTCGCCTCTCTCGCTTCACCCGCAACAGCAATTCCACAATCGACTGACACGAATTCTGTACCCGCTATGGCAGGTAACTGTACCCTGCTTTCAAAGGACGAGATCGGCACGGTTTTAGGAGAAGCTGTTGTAGATGTCAGGGATCCAGCAAAAGACGGCTCTCTTTGTGTGTACCAAACCCAGAATTTGATTCTCGAACTGAATACCCTAAAAGTTTTTGGCGGCTTCGGCGACAGCGTCAATTACATGCAACAAATCCGGGCAAACGACATCGCCAATGGCGATACCCCGTTGGATGTTGCGGGGTTGGGTGATGAAGCGTTCTACCATGGCGGTTCGGGTTATTATCGAGTACTTCTGGTCCGTAAGGGTGCAATCGTGTATTCCTTCGGCCTGAGGAACATCACCGCGGATCAATCACTTTCCTCCCCGGATAATGCTGAAGCGTTGGAAAAAGTGTTGGCAGATCTTTTACTCACTCGCGTGCCATAAGCGACAGGGGCCCAGGCAAAATTAATGGTAACGCCATTTGGTATCGAGGTACCGGCTGGCCGATGGCGGCTTGTCGCCGCCTCGGCTAGGGCGATGGGGGCGGTCATGATATAGGGATGGGGGGGGAGCGAGTGCGGGATAGGATCGTCTGATTGAGACGACCAGAAAGGATTTCTCATCCTGATTTAATATGTTAATTGAAATAGGGTGATATAATCAAGATATAAACAATCTAATTGGTGCGATTAACGCACGCAGAGGCTGGATCTGTCTATCTCCAGCATTGACAATAAAGGAAAAATCTTATGGCAACGATGTTAATTCAACATAAAGTTAAGAACTTCACAGAGTGGAAAAAAGTGTTCGATTCTGCAATTAAACTCCGCACTTCTAGCGGAGAACTTTCAGCCCAGGTTTACCAGGATGCAAGCGATCCCAGCAAAGTAACCACCCTAAACAAGTGGAATTCACTGGCAAACGCCCAGAAATTTGCTCAATCACCCGAACTGAAGGCCGCCATGGAGCAGGCAGGTGTGCAGGGGCCACCGAGCGTCTCTTTCCTGAACGAAGTATAAGCACAAACTGATATGAACCTGCCCTTCCTGGTCTCAGGAGGGGCATTTTTAATCCTGGTGGGTTTGACGGTGGACCCCGGGACTGGCCCAGCCCTCCCATGGAAAGTTCGATCCATCGTACCGGCTTGAGTGCAGGAATTAAAGGAAACCGTGGCGATGGAGACAGTCACGGTTTAGGGAGGGTGGTCATCGCCTACCCTGCATGTTCACTGGTAATTTCAACACCTGATGGGTAATCTCAGCCTTCATCCTGTCAAATAGTCTGCAAACAAAGGACTAAGGTGTTGATTACACTCCGGGCAGTTATAACCCTTCTCGTTTGTGTTGTGACACTTGTTGCAATATAGACGACCGCATGCTCGGCAGATCAGGCCGTTATACAATGTTTGATCCAGCCCATTGCCGCCGATGACGATCCCACCGCCTGCGCGAATATCATCGGCAATCGTATGCTTGATCGCCGGGATGATCTCGCCGCAATTTGAGCACACTGGCTGCTTGGTGGAAATTCGTTTCTTCTCCTTATCTAATTCAGAGAGAGGGGGTACCACGATGTTCGTTGGGGGGGATGTTGGGGTGGAAATCTTGTTCAAGCGCTCAGCTAAATCGGAGAGGGCCTTGTAAGCCACTGCTTGTGCATCGGATTCATAGTTCTGTATGCAATCCTGGAGTGGTTTTATAGCGCGGCGATCACCGTACCTGCCCAAAGCTTTGGCGGCCTTTGGATAGATTATGGGATGTTTGTCGGCCACAGGCAAGGCGGTGATAAGTAAGCCCACAGCCCGGGAATCATTCAATTCTGCCAGGGCAATCGCTGCATCCACTTGAACATCAACCCATCTGGTCTTGGTTGCAAGGAAAAGAGGTCCCACTGAGATCTGTCCAAGTTTGATGGCATCTTCCCAGTCACGATGAGCAGCCGCGTACCAGGCCCGCTCTACCGGATCCTCAGGCACACCAATTTCAGACAATATTTTTGCGGATTCCTCGCGCACGATATAATCTGGATCTTGAAGCAACGGGACACATGCTTTCCGCAGAACCCCCACTGCGCGCGGATCGTGTAATTCATACAAAGCCATAACAGCACGATAACGAACACTATTTATTAAATCTAAAGAGAGCAACTCCATAAGAGAATCAGCTACCCGGGGATCCCCACAAGATGCAAGGGTTTCAGCGACATTTAGGCGCACCAATTCATCCTTGTCTTTGAGCGCGGTAAAAAGCGCTTCAGTTGCACGCTTGTCCTTGATCCTACCTAATGCCCAACAAGCATCTAAACGTATACTAAAATCTTTGTTTCTCAATGCTCTGATAAGCCCGGGCACATTTTTCTTTTCCTTCATCCTTTGTACATTGGGTTTGAACAGGTTCATGTTGCACCTCCTATGGTTATCAAATAAGCCTATTAATGTTAACTGTTCGAATGGTTTTCCGCATGCAAGGAGAAGCAAATTCATTATAGGTCGTATTATAGTAAAGTCAACTGGTTGTTTATAAAAGCCACGGAAGATGGAATAAAACGAGAACCGTGACGATGGGGACGGTCACGGTTTAGGGAGGGGGAGGCGCGAGGCAGGAATTAAGGGAGACCGGTTCGACGACTCATGTCGAAATAGCTGATGGCGACTTGCTCCCAAGGGGGTTCTTCGCGAAAGCGATGTTTTTTTAAGTTTTCACGACTTTCTACCACTACATTTGGTGATAGGGTGGGTTCGCATCCGTTATCAGTGATATCTAAAAACTCACCCATCGTTGATGTTTCAAAAACGGTGCGGTCGGGTCTTGAATTCAAAAACCTTTCGCGGTATAGTATGAATATCGCAAACCCTCATCCCTCCTTGCAACTTGAACGCGGCTTGCGCAAGTGTTCCTGTTCAAGGAGGTTCCCATTTCTGCGTTCATCCCATCCAATAAATACCATCAGGGAATCATCTGGTTCGTTTTACTGGCTCTGTTATTAGCCCCCCTGACTTCATGTGCACCCGCCAAGTCACTGCCGGGTAATCCTGGGTCGGGGGGAAGTTCAGCCTCCCAAAAAGTGCCAAAGCAATCCTCAAATAGTGGCAGCTCCCAATCTGGCCCCTTAAAACCGGTCGGCTTTGTCAACCACGGCTCTATCGCCGCCACAGTCATGGCATGGACATATATTCCGCTCGGATCATCCATATACGCCACGCCTTCCGATGCATCCACGGTCACTTTTCCTCCTACAGCTCCAGGGTTATGGCCGAATTCGAGCCGCTTCTTGTCGTTGCCAATGGGTACGTACACCTGGTGTTACCAATGGGAACTTGGAGATGTGAATGGCGATGGGGTTATCGATTATTCTCATGTTTACGATACCAGACCGGTCCTGCTGGATGAAAATGATAGTGACGATCTGGAACTGGCTCAGTCGGTCGATCTCAGCGTTCCTCCAATGAGTGGGGCCGAGTCCGGCTTGTGCGGAGCTTCTGCTGCCACTAGCCAGAACCCGGCATCCATTAATGAGATAACCTACCAGGGTCTGGGAGCTGTCGCATACCAAAAAGACGCATCAGGCATATGGATTTGCCCTGAGGACACATTTGGAAATGTTTCCTTTACTGTGACTTTCAATCCGGATGGGACCATCGCCTACCACGACTGCAAGATTGAAGGCGTAGCGATGACCTGTGACCTTGAGTTTGCACCTACCACCACGGAAAATTTCTACGAGGGGTCCAACCTTGAGGCGGAGGGAATTTCGCTAACGTTCCCCAAAAAGGATTTGAGTGAAGTTGTGTGGACCCTGCAAGAAGCAAATTCAGCTACGGATGGGGCGCCTATCTATTGCACCTTTACTTTACCTCGGGTCAATCCGTGAACACTCTTTTTCCTCCTGATCAGCCTGGTGCTGATGTCAAGTTTCTGCTTGGATAGAATACTGGCGGCTGCACAGGGGAGAAGGGGCAGGAAATAGGAAGAACCGTGGCGATGGAAACGGTCACGGTTTAGGGAGAGGGGAGAGGCAGGGCTGGAGATAAGGGAAACCATAATGATCTGCCCCTTTACCTCTTGACAATTTAGCACATATGTTCTATAATAATATCACACACGGTGAGGGTTGCTGTGTGTGATTCTTTATATAGCGAAAGGACCCTGTCATGTCCGGATCTCCCACTCGTAAACGCGGCGGCCAGCCTGGCAACCGCAATTCCTTCAAGCATGGCTTCTATTCCCATACCTTCACCCGGCAGGAAAAGGACCACCTCGAGCAGGGCATCCTTGGCGAGCTCCAGGACGAAGATAAGCTCCTCAATGTTTTCATCGACCGCGTCTTCTCCGCCATGCAGCATGAAAAAATGAATTTTGAGCGCTATGTCATCGGCCTGCGTGCCATCTCCCTTGCCATTGGACGTAAGGCCGCCCTCCAGCGCTCTCGCAAGGAGATTTTTGAAAAACTCACCAGCATTGAGCAGGCCATGCAGGAGCTCAAGGATATTCCCCCCGAAGAGGATTGATCATGTCAGTTTCTTTCTGCCTATTCGTTATTCGTTCCTCAAAGTCGAACCGCTGCCCAAAATGGCTCTCTTACAAGCATACTATATTATGAAGGACTTCTCGAGGAGAACGACGCCTCCGCACAAAGGGATTCGTTCCTCTTTTTTTTATTTGAAAACGAATGCCCCTGGCCGAGGCGGCTTTTGCGAAGCACCCCTGTGGGGCGAGCCGCCACACTTGCACCGCACGCAAGTGCAGGTGTCGGCCGCTTCGGCACCATGAGGTGCCGAAGCCTCATTGCGTTGTGTGGATATCGTCCTGGTGTTTCACCGGGGCTTTACCCCGCTGCTGTTCCGGGACACCGTCCCGATGCTCTCTCGGGAATGCGCTATCCCGCAGATATGAGTCTGAGGTCATAAATCATAAATCTAAAATCTACAATCTAAAATCTAAAATCCTTTGTGCTCCTATGTCCTCCTCCCTCTCCCCACTCGCCGCCCGCCTCCGCACCACCATCCGCCTCAACCCCATCGGCTGGGCTGCCTCCTGCGGGATTAACCTGCACCACTACCAGCGCGAGATCGCCCTAGCGATCAAGGACTCCGTTTTGAACAGGCTGGGGCTGACCTTCGTGGTGATCCTGCCCCGCCAGAGCGGCAAGAACGAACTGCAGGCGCATTTGTTCGCCTGGCTGCTCTACCGTCACGTCCAGGCCGGCGGGCAGATCGTGTCAGTCTCCCCGACCTTCAAGCCGCAGACCATCAATAACATGGAAAAGCTCAAAAAGTCTCTCTCCGCCTGTATCGGCACCCGCGGCGGCTGGAATTCCACCAAGGG
>CAIQQN010000060.1 GCA_903873975.1 uncultured Anaerolineales bacterium | reverse complement strand
AGGCAGCACAAAAAGTGCAAGATCGACCAGGCGAGATGTACCTATAATATCGATTTCATATCAAACCTTTCAAACCTTCCCCATTTTCCCAATCTCTTGGAACAAGTCAACAAAGAGCGAGTTTCGCCTGTAAAGAACAACCGGCTGTCCGATCGGGCAGGATATCTGATATTTTCCAGAACCATATTCTTTGCCGTCAAATATTCCTTTCCATTCCCCCTCCGGGATCTCGACCTGGATATGCCTTGCTTGTGGTCGCATGACCGGGAATACCAATAGATCATCCCCCAAATAATAAGCATCCTTTTTGTCCTGCCATTTGTATCCTGGGTTGGTCAAGCAGAAGGGTCGCATCATCCCGATTCCCGTCTGCTGGGCCTCTGCAGAAACTTGTCTCAAGTAAGGCGCCAGGGCAGCGTGCATTTGAGTCATGGAAGAAAAATGTTGTATCGTTTCCTCGTCCTGCCAGGGTTGAACTCCAGCCCAGGGCCGGTTCCCCTCGTGGGTACGCAGGACCGGCGAGAAGGCATTTGCCTCACTCCATCGGAAAAGCATTTCCTTGGAACGCTTGATCCAACGGAAGGAGAAATAACCACCGGCATCGGTATGGTAATACTGTACGCCCGACATGCACCCGCTCAACCCTCCAGCCACGCCAGATGGGAAGCCATCATAAGGGTTCCAGTAGACCACCTGGTCACCGCCCCAATTCATGTTCATGCTGCGTGTCGCCCCGCTGTAACCTGAACGGTGGAAGATCAGGACTTCATCCTGAAGGCCAGTCTCCTCAACAGCCTCCCGGTTCAACTGTGCCCAAAGTAGTGGGTAGAGATTATGGAGATCTGTGCCAGTGCGTCCGTCGAAGAAACGCGCCTGCTCGGGTACATCCTCGGCATAGTCAGCCATCCAGCCACGAATTCCCAGGTCCAGCATGTTTTTCTTGAGAATGGCTTCCTTGAACCATTGCCAGGCTTGCATGTTCGTCAGGTCCATGCTGCCAATCTGGAATCCGGCCACATGATGGATGAGAACCTCGCCATGATCATCCTTGATTAAAAAACCGTTGTTCTTAGCAATCTTGAAATACCCGCCCTCCACATTGAAATATGGATTGACATAGGTCAACCAGCGGATGCCCTGTTCCTGATAGCGTTGGATCTCCTCTTTCAGGTTAGGGTAGAGTTCCTCGTTGACGATCCAGTTCCAGAATAGGCGCTTGCCCTGCCAGTTGGTGCGTACACCGGCCCAGTCCTGAGTCCAGATGCCGGTTAGCTTGGAACCGGCAGCAAGCATCCGGTTGACCGTCTCACGAACATGGGGCACTCCCCCCTGGATGCCCAGGATACCGCCCTCAAATACCCAGCTCGGAGGTTCAGGCATGATCCCAAGCAGATCCGACAGCTTCAATAACAATTCCTTCAGATCTTTCCCGGTAAAAAAGTGGAAGCACCCTCCGCCCATGACCTCCACTTGATGGCATACAGGGGAAGAAAAATCCAGCACGCTGTATCCGCTTGCCTCCAGCAGGCACCCATAACCGCGCGTGGAAAGAAACGATGGCTGAGGGAAATAGGCATTCCAATATTCACCACCTGCATCGGCAATCCAATTTGCCAGCCAGGTGTAGGGTCGCAATGGGTGCCGTCCCAGTCCCATCTCACTCGTCCAGATGGGAAATCTCCTTCCGCGCAGATTGAGATGATTGAATTGTACTCCCCCACCGTAAACGGCCTCGTCGCGTTTCGCCGGAATGTTCAAGCGGGAAATGTTGAAACTCTCCGGTAGTTCGTATCGTACGGTGAAGCCACCATCATCCTGCTTGATAGCTATTTGGACCGAGATCTCCCCTTCAAAGAGGCGCAGACCGCCATCAATTTGCTCGCAACCACGTAGCTTGATCCAGTTGTTTACAGACTTGATGATCCGGTGCAGCCCGCCTCCCGTGGAGCGATAGTGAAAGTTAGCATTGCCAATCTCCAATAACGGGTCGGAATAGCTGTGATGCAGAACCTCAATATCGTTGTGGAATATATGCACAACCCCACCGCTGGTTTGAATCCTTAGCATGCTCCCTCCTGAAAAATCCAGAATAACTGGTTCTCATCCTGTCATTCTGAATGCAAAATCTTATTGTGCTGTCTTGGTCCGGATGAACATGACTGCAACAGAAGAAAGCAGGAACATAACGCCAAACATTGCCATCATCAGAATATAGCCTGAATGATCGGCGATCGAGCCGCCAATATACGCACCAATTGCACCAGCCCCTGCACCTGCCAGGTTTTGCAAGCCCAGGTATTCACCAGCGCGCTCGCCTGGGATGATATCGGTACCCAGCGCCCAGGATGCCACATTGAACAAAGCATAGGCAATGCCAACGAAAATTGCCGCCACATACATCATCATTTGGGTTGTACCTAGAACCATTACAGTCACACCAAATGCTCCAACCAACCCACTGATGAAAGTCAACCAGCGTCGGTCGAAACGATCAGAGAGCCAGCCTGCAGCCAGGCCAAATATGATGACACATACTCCCAGGACAAGCGGCAAAGTTCCAGCCAACCCGGCTGCCTGTTTGCCGGGTAGGTTAAATTTTTCCTGAATAAAGTAAAGCAAAAATGTGCCGATATTATTGATGGCAACCAGCGCGGCAAGGCGGTTGATGACCCACCATGTAAATGGCTGGCTGTCAGCTGCGATTTTCCTTCCCATTTGAACGCGCAGACTGGCAAATACTCCCACGACCACTGCAATCAGCATGGCAACTACCCCAAGCGCCCCAAATACCCAGTGACTACCTGCTTCGCTGAACATGATTTGTACAGGAGGTATCAGCAACCGGACCAGTTTCCCAAGCCCTAAGATGATGATCGTAAAGACAGCCGTCATCAGGAACAGACTCATAAAGGGCTTCCAGTCCAGGGTTGTGGTAGTCTCAAGTTGTTTTTCTCGCACAAACATACTAAGGACCAAGCACACCAGTAAGGCAAGGACCGTCACGATCAGCCCACCGGTAAGATTGCCCTTTTCAATCATCGGAGCGATGACCAAGCCGAATAAAATCAACGGGACGGGGATTTCAAGCATTGTCTTCACCCCCGAAGCAATGCCGCGCTTTTCCTGTGGAACAATATCTGGGATGAAACCCTGCGTTGCCGCCTGGGACATATTGGTGGAAGCCATTGATATCATGTAAATTGCAAAAAGCACATAATAGCCGCTCATGCCTGACAATCCAGCCACCCAGGCAATGCTCAGCAGGAGAACCGATTCCAACAGGATGCCAATTAGGATGAATGGACGGCGACGTCCCCATTTAAATCGGGAATGGTCGGAAATAATGCCAAATAAGGCTTGCAGGAGCAGAGCCGACATCAGCCCCCACAGGCGAATCGTGCCAAAATAAGCGCCTTTCTGAGCCTCCCCCACAAACTGCTGGACCAGCAGGGGAATGACGAGACCCGCCAGAACCTGCGAGCGCAAAGTAAGCCCGAACCAGTTCGCATTCAGAAACAAATAATCGTACCAATGCAAGAACCTGGAAACAGTTTGCTTGTTCATGGGATCTCCTTTTTTTCTCTGAATGGAATGTTTCACCCGCCGTCTATCGGCGGATACAACCGGACTTCATCAGAATCACTGACCAGGGTTTCATCCAGGATCACCTGGTCGCCATTCAACACAGTTAAGGCGATTTCCGCAACTGAAATTCCCAATTTTGCCAGGACTTCACTCAGGCGGGCAGATCCTTGTAAAGTAATTTCCAGATCCTTCTGCCGTCCAGGTGCAAAGAAAGGGAGATTTCCGCCAAGATGGAGTTTCATTTTTTAGTGGAGAGACCCGAATGCTCCAATAAATCTGCAGCCCAGCCTAATGATAATTCCTCCAGCCGCTTGCGCCCGGGAATGGAAGTCTCGGGATCCCAGCCCTTCAATTCATAAAGCCGTGTAAGCGCCTGCTCAAACTCGTCATGCTGCATGCCATGCCCCTTGAGAGCCCCGTTTTCCAACGGCTGAAACATCCGCTCTGGCAGGCGGTCGTCCTTGCGTGTGAACCCCTCCCGTACATTGAATACCCGCGCCATATTCGTGGCACGTTCACCGACTTGCAGCGCTTCCTGCAATGTCATATTCCAACCCGTAGCAGCATTGATCGAGGCCAGCACATCAATCGGTTGAATAAAGGAGCGCGGCGCTGGGCCAAAGAAACAGTAACCAATCACCTTCTCCAGGCTGTTCCATTTTTCCAGGATATAGAACTGTTCCACCTTTTCATTATTTAAACTACGCGCTGGTTGGGCATGACGAATTCCAAGCACCTGGGCACTCTTGAAAGTAAGTGATTCTGGGGTAGTCAGCATGGTATCGTGAGTCACAACCAGATGATCAGCGCCGATTTCAGAGATGGCATAACCCATCCCAACGTTATATTTCCCGCGTGGTTCGTGCATCGCCATTTCCTGCCCTTTGACTTGCATGGCAAAGAAATGAGCATCCCCTCCAATTTTCTCAGCAGCGCGCTTGCTCCCTTCGGCCAGCAAATTACCAAAGCCCTGGCGTCTTGCAATACGCTCGATCATGACCAGCATGGCTTCGGTATTGCCAAAACGCAGGTCAATGCCGTCCGTATCATCCAGACCAATCAAGCCATGTTCAAAACATTCCATTGCGAAAGCAATTGTCGACCCTGTGGAAATACTATCGAGCATGTAAGCATTACAAAGCTCGTTGGCCCTGGCAATGGCATGCAGATCACTAACGCCGCAGTTCGGGCCAAAAGCGCCAACGGTTTCATATTCCGGTCCGCCATATTGGGATACTTGCCCGTCTATAGCCACTTCACGTTTGCAACGGACAGCGCACGCATAACAGCTGCGGCGGGCAGTGAGAAGCTGCTTTTCGTAGGCCTCCCATTTAACCTCATCCACGCCCTCGAAAGCCCCCTGGTGGAAATTACGAGTGGGCAACATGCCAGCCACGTTTAGAGGCTCAACAAGGCCTGGCGTTCCCCGTTGTTGCAAATCCCAACTCTGTGGGTTTTCACGAACTCCTTTTGCCAATTTGCTACCCAGTGCCATCAGGGTCGCAGGGTCGCGCGCAAGCACCTGGTAACGTTGTTTGCCACGCACGGCAACTGCGCGCAGGTTCTTTGAGCCCATTACTGCGCCCATGCCAGTGCGCCCATTGAAATGGCGTAAGTCATTGGTGATGCCTGCAAATCGGACCAGATTTTCACCCGCAATTCCGATTTGCAAAACACGGATCTTCTCATCACCCAACTCAGTGCAGATTATCTCTTGAGCCTTCGCGGTCACTTGACCCCATAGATGGGTTGCTGGACGGATCTCAGCCTGGCCATCATGGATCCATAAATAAACTGGCTGTTCAGCCCGTCCGGTAACAATAATGGCTTCAAACCCCGCCATCTTGAGTTCAGGTCCCCAGAAGCCAGATGCTTCTGATTCGCCATAGCCATTGGTTAATGGTGATCGAGCTGAAACAACGTAACGCGTGGCAGTGGAAACTGGCGCACCAGTCATCAATCCATTCGCGATGACAAGGACATTTTCTGGCGAAAATGGCTCGGTGTGGGCTGGTATTTCATTCAAAAGGATATACCCTGCCAGAGCCTTGCCACCCGGGTAAAGACGATAAAAATCTTCATTGAGGGTTTCCTCGGTCGAGACACCGGTCGAGAGGTTTACCCGTAAGAATTTTTCATTTGTCCCGTACATAATGCAACTCCTAAATTTCACTTCATAATTCCAAAGCCAATGCACATGGAACTTGGTCAGGCTGGCCGGGAATTTGTATGCACATCTCAGGCCAAAGTTTTGTGGAGGTCAATATTTCATTGGATTGTACTCCCACCAAGATTGTATCTTCCATTTTAGCCCCAGCGATGGATGGATTCCAAGCCAATGCCTGACCTTGAGCGATCATATCAGACGAGGTTGGTGAGGCAAGATATTCGCGCGGTTCGTAACCCACCACACCACCTTGATGGTGCTGACGCCACTCATCAGGAAACCCCACATTAGCATAGGCATGCTGCCCCTGGGCGAGGACATCGCTCAGTCTCTGCCCGGGGCGCGTATTTGCAATCAGGGCAGCATTCACCTGAGCAGTGGCAGAGATGCGCTCGCGCAAATCATCAGCCAGCGGGCCAAAATGCACCAGCCGTGTTATCGAACAAACCAATCCCCACCGCCGCCCGCTCAATACCAGCACGGCGTATTTATCCAAGATTTTCTCAGTTGGCAGCGGGTGCCGGAAGTGGTAAGTTCGCTCATCAGTGGCAATCAAATTGACGATAGGTTGGATCCCTCGCTGCTGGGCTTGGCTGCCAAGAAGCGCCGCCAACTGATATTCGCTGAGGCCTGGGAGGATAATCTGAACCACTGCTGACAGAGTTTCAGCACACAAATGCCCAAGTTGCCGGAAACGTTCGCCTTCCTCCCGGGTCAGGTGGGCTCGCAAGTGTGCAATCTCGTCACTGATATCTTTGGAGCCCGGGAAAGGTACGTCTGAGACCAAGGAAAGCCCGGTGGTCAGGCTTTGCAGCTCCAACTGAGGGGCATCCCAAGGCGAAACTAGAAATTTCCAACCCTGGTCAGCCAGTTTTTCCTCTTGTTCCAACCGGGGAGCTTCGATATTATTGGTAGCTAAATAAAGATGCTCCCGGGTGATCACCAATGAGGCAGCTCCTTCGGTTGTGGCAGTATTGACATATGACGCCGCGCCGCAAGTTACCCAGGCGAAACTACTCACCCGCCGCAGAAGCAGCGCATCTACGCCATGTTTGTCGAGCAGGTCTCGCAGGATGGAAATCTTCGTCTGGAATTCAGGATTTGTTGGCTGCATAAGTTAATCAACTTAGAATGTATGGGATGGTGGATGAAGCATGCGGCAGGATGCCAACGCGATCGCCGGGTTGCAAGTCTGCCAGAGCCAGATCGATGGCGGCTTGAAGGTTCGGAACCGGGTTCAGCAGAAGGGCGCGCGCAAAGGCCTCTTCCATTCCAGAACAGAACATCAGGCGCAATTTAGATGCATCGCGTGCGATCTGGTAGGCCTTGTGCGGGCCGATACGAAAACCTTCAGCCTTGAAAGTCTGTAAGACATCCTCGTAGGATCGCTTACCGCGCATCCATTCTTCGTAATGGGGGCTGCCGGTGCCTTCAGGACATGCAGCGACGAGGATGACTGTCCCTCCGGGGCGCATGACAAGGGCAGCATGCGACAATCCTTTTTGGGCCTGGTAAAGATTGATGTCTTTAGGATACCCACCAGGGGATGAGATCATCACGCTGTATTCAGATTTTACACCAACCTGGCATAGCTGCCTTGAGAGAGGAATCCCGGCTTGCATGACAGCGACTGGATCGCCAGCAAATACGCGAACAATTTCCCTGGATTGATTCAGAATGGAATTCAAGGCTACGTGAATGACAATTTTCTTACCGATCTCCTCAATATCTTGCCGGGCAGGGTTGGTTTCGTATTCCCCTATTTGTGAGTCAGGGTGTGTCATCAGGGCGTGGTTAAAATTGATGGTTTTCAACCCTGACAACCCGATCGCTGCAGTTTTTACGCCACCTGAGAAACCCGCGAACTGATGCGGTTCAATGTTCCCAACTACTATCTTTAGTTCAGAATTTACATAGCCTTTGTTCGACCAGACTGGTGTACCATGATGGGTTTTGCCCAGGTCAAGGAGCAGGTCGTCGTTCTCTGCATTATGCGAGACCACTTTGTAGCGCCTGAGAATATCATTGGGAAGGATATTCGGGAATTCGTCGGGAGTCATCGGAGAGTGAGCACCCACCGCGATATAGAACGTGATCGCCGAATCTGGGATTCCAATTGCAGCAAGGTGTTCCATCAACGGCAGCAGGAGCTGATGGTACGGTACTGGGCGTGTTTTGTCGCTGATGGCAATCGCTGCTGAACGCGCATTCGCGAAATCTGCCCAGGAAGCATTCCCAAGCAAGTTCTCCAGAGCCGTGTGAACAATTCCAAAAGGGTCAGCGGCAGGCGGAGTCTCTGGTGCCTCGATGATATCGACACCAATCTGATCGGGAAGGGTAGCCGTCAGGAAAGAGTGTCCATATGGAACACGAATTTCCATCGCTCACGCCCCCAGTGGGGTGAATAGAATCAGGCTCAAGCTGATTATTGCAATTACGACCGCCACGCAGGTGCCAATAATTAGAGGCTTGACGCCAATCCGCCTCAAGCTGGAAAGATCGGTATTCAAACCAACCGCTGCCAGGGCCATCAGGATCGCAAATTTCGATACTTCATCCAGAGCAGTCAGTATATTTGCAGCCAATTGCAAATTACCGGGATTCGAGACATTTTGAGGTAAAAAGCTGAACGCGACACCCAGGGTACGGATGAGAGACATCACCAGGAAACCAATTACAAAACCAGGAATGAGTTTACCCCAATCTAAACGCGTTGCATTGGCAGCGCTTGAACTCATTTTTTTATTCGTGCTGCGCGATACCAATCCAATCAGCACAATCAGAGGGGCCATGAGTGTATTGCGAGTTAGTTTAACAATTGTTGCCACATTGAGGGCAGCCCCGCTGTAAATTGCACCAACTGCCACCACCTGGGAGGTATCATTTACCGCTGTGCCAGCCCAAAGACCGAAAAAGCGGTCAGAAAGTCCCAGGAAATGACCAATGATTGGATAGGTAAGCACAGCCAGCAGGCCAAAAAGGGTAATGGTCGCCACGGCGAAACTCACTTCTTCTTCCGTCGCGTCCAGCACCGGCGCTGTCGCGACAATGGCAGTATTTCCGCAAATTGCCGTACCTACCCCAATCAAGGCAGCCAGCCGTGGTGGAACCTTGAACAAACGACCCGCCAAATAGGCCAGGATCAGGGCAACTGTAATGCAGATCGTGACCAATACCAGAGCCTTAGCGCCGGTCGCAACCACATCCTGGAGACTCAAGCGCAGGCCCAGTAAAATGATGCCGAACCGCAGAACACGCTGGATGGAGAATTTAATCCCCACCTTCGTCCGCTCGCCCAGTCCAATCCAATTCCGCAGATACAACCCCAGCAGCACAGCCACAAGGATCTCACTGATGGATTTATTGAGGGTCGGGTTCGAAATCAGCCCATGGATGAAACGACTGGCAATGGCCACTCCCAGAACGAGGTTTAAACCCACCCAGCCTTGTTTTAATTCAATAAAGAGGTCCTGCCAAAACCTATGAAATGATGTAAACATAAATTGCCTCTAGGGATAACCAAAAAATGGAACGCAAAGCGTATGAATTAACTGCCATATCTCGCTTTGCGTTCCACGACAATAAGAATTATGCGCTGCGATACAGCTTGGTAATCACAAATTCGTCATGGTGAAGGGTCTCAGCATTTGTAAGACGACCATTAATGGTGTGCGCCATCATTTCCATCGTGCGATCAGCGGCGCCATCCAGGTTGTAATCGAAAAGCAGCAAGCCGGTAATGTCCACATCGATATGCTCGGACATGGTCTCAACCGTCAATGGGTTGGCTGAAAGCTTGATCACCGGTTCGATCTTATTTCCAATGATGTTTCCCTGCCCCGTGGTAAACAGGTGCAGTACTGCACCGGCCGCACAGCAAAGAGTAACCATCTCAGCAGCCGCGCTGGATGAATCCATGAAATGCAGGCCAGGGATTTTCGGTTCTTCGGCTGGCTCAAGGAAGGCAACCACTTTACAGCCTCCCATTTTTTCAACATTGCCAAGTGCCTTTTCCTCGATGGTCGAAAGTCCGCCGCGGATGTTACCTTCTGTCGGCTGCGTGCCAAGCAGGCTGACCCCCTGCGACTCGACCTGTTCCTGGTAGTTATCAAAGGCGGCTTTGAATTGCGCAGCTACTTCAGGCGTGGAGCATTGTTCCATGATCTTGTCTTCCGCACCAGTGACCTCTGTGGTTTCACCGAAGATCAAGGTATTGCCAAGTTTTTCCAACCGTTCGAAGACACGTCCAATCGTGGGGTTGGAAGCCAATCCACTGGTGGTATCAGATTCGCCACATTTTGTGGATACCAAAATCTCGTTCCATTCTACTGGTACGCGCGGCAGCTCGGTGGCATATTGGACAAATTCCTTGGCTTTGCGCGAGGCCATTTCAATGGTTTTCAGATCACCATAGCGCTCAATACTGAAACCAGCCACAGGTTTGCCAGTTTCAGTGATACCTTTAACAATGTAATCGGCCCACTTTGGTTCAATTCCAATCACAATCACAGCGGCGACATTGGGATTGCGCCCTGTGCCAATCAGCGTGTTAAAAGTCAGCTCAAGGTCAGCACCAAATTGCAGGCGCCCATAGGGGTGCGGTAAGGCAACGGTCCCACGAATTAAGTTTGCCACGCCTTCAACAGCCGCGTTGGAAATATCATCTACAGAAAGGATCAGGACGTGATTGCGGATACCAACTCGTCCGTTTGCGCGGCGGTAACCAGTCAAGGGGAATTCTTTATAAGTAGCCATGAGACCTCCTATTTCTCTAATAAATTGGATTTGCTGGCAGCCCAACGCAAACTCTTGATGTTGTGGACATGGACATGTTCACCTGCGGCTATGGGAGCAGCAGCATAACCGATCGCGCGCCCATATTCAATAATGTGTTTGTTGAGAGGCAGGTCCTGCATTGCCACCTTGTGACCCAGAGGCACATCGCTGACCAGTTTGATCTGCTTTACGTCTTTTCCTTCAAGGGTCACCACACCGATTTCATCACCGATTTTCAGATCGATCACGGCCACGCCAACATCATCGGTGGCTTCATGCAATAGAATACCTTTTTTCATTTGTTATCTCCTTTATTGATTATTATTGGGTAAGATCGCTCAAACGATGTGTGCCTATTCGTAGGGGGTCTTATCCCAGAACTGAGTAAATTTCCGGATGCCTTCCTGGGTGAAAGGATGTTGGAACCCTTCCTGGTAAACCGATAATCCAGCGGTGACAATATCCGCGCCCATCACGGCCGCATCGACTATCTGACGGGCATTCCGCACCGCAGCCACGATGATCTTAGAATTAAAATCATAGTTATTGCGGATCGTGACAATATCATCGATAAAGCCCTGAATATCCTCCCCATTCGTTTCCTTCCAGCCAATGAAGGGGGAAATGTAATATGCCCCAGAGCGCATCGCCTGCAAAGCCTGCATAGCAGAAAAAACCAGCGTGCAGTTGACGCGGATATTTTTCTTTACCAGTGCTTCCATTGCCTTAAAGGCGGGTTCCACACATTGCAGCTTGATCACAAAATTAGGTGAGATTGCTGCCAGTTTTTCCGCTTCGGGCACCATTTCTTCATAGGTCATAAAATGCGGGTTGACTTCCACAGAAACGGTTTTCTCAGTGCCATCTACAAGTTTAGCAATCTCGCGAATCACCGTCAGAAACGGTTTGCCCGAAACCTGTACATGGCGTGGATT
>CAIQQN010000059.1 GCA_903873975.1 uncultured Anaerolineales bacterium | reverse complement strand
GTAATCCGGCTTCCAGCCCCAGTCTTTGCGGGCCAGTGAGTCGTCCACGTCCTCCGGCCAGGAATCGACGATGCCCTGGCGGCGCGGATTCGGCTCGAAGGTGATCTGCGCCTCGGGGAAGGCCCTCAGCGCCCGCTGGCGGAACTCCCCGGCTGTCAGACTGAAAGCTGCAATGTTATAGACCTGGCTGGTCAGGCAATTGCGCGGCGCATCCATCAGCATCTGCAGGGACTTGATGGCATCCGGCATGGCCATGAACGAGATGCGTGTATCGGCATCCACGAAACAGGCATAGGGTTTACCAGCCGCTGCCGAATGCAGCATCTCGGGTCCATAATCGCTCGTCCCGCCGCTGGGGACGGTGAAGGCGCTGACCAGCCCAGGGAAGCGAATGGCGCGGAAGTCCAGCATCATGGGCGGTTTCGGGTCCAGGTGGCGCTGCCCGCAATAGCGGCTGTAATATGTGCCCAGTTTTTCGCAATAGAGTTTGTTGCAGCCGTACATGGTGTGCGGAGTGTTCCACTCGTCTTCTTTCACGATCCCGGCCGCGTGCTTGGCGGCCCGGTCCGGAAAGCCGTAGACGGCAATCGAACTGGGGAACAGGAACCGGACCGGCTTCTTGAGCTTTTCCGACTTGTAGGCTGCCAGCATCAGCAGTTGCATTGTGCCTTCCACGTTGATGCGGTGGGCTTCCTCGGTCGCCACTTCGGCTTTCGAGGAGAGCGAGGCTGCCAGGTGAAAGATGATGTCGAAACCGTAATCATAAAAAATCTTGATCCGGTTTACCAGATCCCCCTGAATGTGCTCCGTCGGGAGGCTTTTGATCGTCTCGGGCAGGGGTACCAGGTCGGCGGTTACAATGCGGAAGCCGCGCTTCGCTAGGCTTTGGACAAGTGCCTGTCCAATCTCGCCGCACGCGCCGGTTACCAGGATGGATGTTTCGCTCATAGAGTTCTCCTTATATTCCAGTTCATGATACACGATACTGCGCCAAGATGTGAGCCAAAATCGCTGCCGAAGGTCCTGTATTTTGAATGTGCAAGCTTCACGCATTTAAGCAAAAAGCAGTAGAATGAGAAAACAAAGGTGACTGTAATCTTCATTTATTGTACAACAGCTTGCGTAAAAATTTCTTCCGAACTTTGACCGATGAAACTCACAATTATTTTCTGGGGCATGCTCCTGCTCGTTTTCCTGACCGCTTGCAGCGGCCTGTTCCCCGCGCCCATATCATCTCCGAAGGTGACCCTGACCCCCACACCCGCCCCCAGCACCGAAACACCCACCCTCACCATCGTTTGGTTCCCGCCGACCAATACGCAGACAATTTTCCCGACCCAGACCATCCTGTCAACCCCGGAACAGCGCCCGGGTCTTGGAGAGCTGCTCTTCACCGATTCCTTCGACCAGCCTGACCTCTGGAGTACGTCGGCGGCCTCCTGGGCCAGCGCAACAGTGACCCGCAACCGGCTGGTTCTGTCCATCTCCGGGCAGGGGCCGGTTTCCATCGCCAGCCTGCGCAGCCAGCCGGTGTTGGGAGATTTCTACGCTGAAGCCACCGTAAATCTCAGCCTGTGCGGCAGCAAAGACCAATTCGGGATGATCTTCCGCGCCGCGGCCAGCGACAACTATTACCGCTTCACAGTTCGTTGCGATGGGCAGGCGCGCTCCGAACGATTCCTTTCGGGATTCAACTCGCCCCTGCTCGATTGGGTGTCCAGCGGCGACGCGCCCAGCGCGGCCCCCGCGAAGGTCAAACTCAGCATCTGGGCGGTGGGCAGCGAAATGCACTTCTTCCTGAATGACCACTACCAGTTTGCCGCCCGTGACCCCATCCTGCACGCCGGCACGCTCGGCTTTTTTGTCTTTGCCAGTGGGTCGACGCCCATCACTGCCTCCTTCACGGACCTGTCGGTGTATTCCGTCTCGTACGTTTCTCCGACGCCCTCGCTGATCCCTTCCCGCACTCCCATTTCCAACCGGACTCCCACTCCATGAAGAATAAGCTCAACGACCTCGACCCCAAGACCTGGCTTAAGTTCCAGAAATCCTGGTTCATTCACAACCCCCCGCCGCGCAAGAAAGGCGTGCTGGTCCACCCGGCCAAGTTCCCAGAGACGATGGCCCAGGAATTCATCGAATTCTTTACCAAGTACGATGGGACGGTGCTGGACCCGATGGCCGGGACCGGCTCGACGCTCGTCGCTGCATTACGTTGCGGAAGGAACTCCTACGGGATCGAGTTGAACCCGAAATACGCCGGGATCGCCCGTCAAATTCTGTCTGATGAACGCCTCGCGCTGGGTCAGAAAGTTGAAAGTCTAGTATCGAACATCGTTACGGGTGATGCAACCCACGCTGCCGACTTTGGATTTCCGGCTTGCGACTATGTTTTAACTTCTCCTCCCTACTGGGACATGCTGCATGCCAAAGGTGCCGGGACGCAGAAGAAGCGCCGCAATTCATCGGATCTGGATGTCTTTTATTCCGATGATCCGAATGACCTCGGCAACCTGCACGATTATGAGGAATTCCTGGCAAAACTGGTCACCATCTATACCGGATTGAAGCCCCTCCTGCGCGAGAAAGCCTATCTCACCATCATCGTCAAGAATGTGAAGAAAGGCGGCAAGATCTACCCCCTGGCCTGGGATCTGGGCCGCGAGCTTGGCCAAGTCTATTCTCTCAAAGACGAAAAGATCTGGCTGCAGGATAACCAGCGCCTGGCCCCCTATGGGCTAGGGTCTGCCTGGGTGAGTAATACATTTCACCACTATTGTCTGCAATTCAGGAACGAGTAGGGGGGTATCCCGTCCATATAAGGGTCACCCCACCCTTGCAAAATATGCTAACATCCACTGACCTCCTCCACCTGCCTTACACCCCCGACCTGACCGAAGCCGGCATTGCCTACGCCTGCCGTTCGATAGCGTCCACGTCGGACCGCATGGGTAGCTCCCCGCTGAACCACCTGCGGCGCATCGTCGGTGGGGTGGCTGCCGAGTTGGCTTTCCGGCGCTATCTTTCCGAGCAGGCCATCCCGTTTAATGTGCTGGGGGCGGTACCCTTCACCCACCCAGACCGGTACGACGTCTCTCTGGGAGGGCACCGTTGTGACCTGAGGAGCTTCCTCATCACCCGCCGCCCGCAGATCGCCCGGCTCCGGCAAGACCCGGCGCACGTGCTCCAGGCTCCCGCCCTAATCCCGCTCGACCAGTTCGCCGCCGAGGGGCGCAAGCCCGATGACCTGTACCTGTTCGCTTTCCTCCTGGGCGTGGTGGCCGCCTCGCAGGCAGACGTGGAAAAAGCCATCAACGCCGGTCAGCCCACCTATCTCATTCACCCTCTGCCCGAAGAGTGGGCGCATCCGGCGGACTGGCAGCCGCTCGAAAAACTGCCCCTTAAAAGCGAATGCGAGACTCCCATCACCGTGGAGATCGGCGGACAGGACGCCGGGCAACGTGCCTCGTCCGGGAACCGGGACTACCCCGCTGGAAGCGGGACTTCCTTGCGGGAATTCGTCACCGCCACGCTGGAACTCCCGCCTAAAAAACGCGTGCCTGTAGAACAGGGTTTTCACAGCCTGGCTTATATCCATACCGAGCGCAGGCCCGAGAGCCGCATTGGCCTGCACAGCCCTGCCCGCGGCGAAGCGTATCTCGTCCGAGCTTACGAGTGGGGTAATATCTGGGTCTACGGAATGGACATTTTGCTGGCAGGCTGGATCACCCACGAGGAATACCGTCGCAAGGCGAAAGTTCTGAACGCCGGGATGCGCACCATGCAATATGAACGCACCCGAGTGAAGAACCTGTTTGTCCCAATGGCAGAGTTGAATCCGCTTAGGCCGCTGTTCGAGCGCGTCCGTGTCTGGGCGGCGATCCATGAAAATGTAAATTGACGCCTCCTGTCTCCTGTGGTATCATCCCGTCACAACCAAATAGCCCCCAACGGCACTCTTATCCAGAGAGGTGGAGGGACCGGCCCTGTGAAACCTCGACAACCACCGCACAAGCGGATGGTGCCAATTCCGGCAGAAATTCTGGAAGATGAGAGGGCAGCCGTGCGCCTCGCGCAATTGCCCTTTCGCTTGAAGGGGCAATTCCATTTTTAGAAAGGACCTTTCATGACCACCACTTTTATGTCTTCCCCCAAACTGCTGTTCACCTCCGAGTCGGTGACCGAGGGCCATCCCGACAAAATGTGCGACCAGATCGCCGATTCCGTTCTGGATGCCTGCTTCGAGCAGGATCCGATGAGCCGCGTGGCCTGTGAAGTGGCTACCAAGACCGGTTTCGTGATGCTGCTGGGCGAGATCACCACCCATGCCTTCGTCAACTTCGACGAACTTGTTCGCAAGGTCGTCATCGAAATCGGCTATGACCGCGCCAAAAAGGGCTTCGATGGTAACACCTGCGGCGTCCTTTCGGCCATCTCCAGCCAGAGCCCGGATATTGACATGGGTGTCAGCAAATCCCTGGAAGCCAAAGATGGCGACCAGGACCAGATTGACCTGATCGGCGCCGGCGACCAGGGCATGATGTTCGGATACGCATGCAACGAGACCGCCCAACTGATGCCGATGCCTATCTACCTGGCCCACAAACTAACTCGCAAACTGGCAGAGGTGCGCAAGGCCGGAACGCTGGAATGGCTGCGCCCGGACGGTAAGAGCCAGGTCACGGTGGAATACGCCTACGGCAAGCCGAAGCGCGTTGACACAGTGCTGGTCTCCACTCAGCATTCCCCGAATGTCTCGCATGCTGATATCGAAGAAGGGCTCATGGAACACGTCATCATGCCGAGCTTGCCGGACGAGATGGTGGACAAGAACCTGAAGACTTATGTCAACCCCACCGGGCGCTTTGTTATCGGCGGCCCAATGGGCGACGCGGGCGTCACCGGGCGCAAGATCATCGTGGACACCTACGGCGGCATGGGGCGTCACGGCGGCGGAGCGTTCTCCGGCAAGGACCCGACCAAGGTGGACCGCTCGGCAGCCTATGCGGCGCGCTGGGCGGCCAAGAATGTGGTCGCGGCAGGACTGGCCGACCGGATCGAGATCCAGGTGGCTTATGCCATCGGTGTGGCACACCCGCTCTCGGTCAATGTAGAAACCTTCGGGACTGGGAAAATTGCCGACGAAAAGATCAGCAAACTCATCCTTGAGCACTTCGACCTGCGCCCCGGCGCCATCATCCGTGACTTGGACCTGCGCCGTCCCATCTACCGCAAGACGGCCGCCTACGGTCACTTTGGGCGCGACGACGTCCAGTTCCCCTGGGAAAATACGGACAAGGCCGTTGCACTCAAGAAAGCCGCTGGATTGTAAAGAGAACTGTGGAAGAAATGGGATGCGGGCGCTTCGCGCCCGCATCCCATTTCTTGCTTCTTATAGTATGATAGACGATAAGACTATGGAACGATTTGACAATAAAACCATGAGACTATAAGACTACTGGACGATGAGACTCTTGCATTTTGCCGATGCGCACATCGATATGGCCAACTATGGTCGCCACGACCCTGAGACGGGTCTGCCGTTGCGCGTGTTGGATTTTCTCAAGTCTCTGGACGCAATCGTTGAGGCGGCGATTGCCGAAAGTGTGGACCTGGTCATCTTTGCCGGGGACGCATACAGGGACCGCTCCCCGGCCCCAACATTCCAGCGCGAATGGGGGAAACGCATCATCCGTCTCTCAAAGGCGGGTATCCGCACTCTGCTGCTGGTTGGCAACCACGACCTTTCCCCCGCCTTGGGCCGCGCCAACGCCATCCAGGAATTCGAGACGCTCGATATCCCGCACGTAACGGTGCTTGACAAGCCCCAATTCCTCTCCGCGAAAGAACTCGGTCTGCCCGTCCAGGTGATTGCCATCCCGTGGGTCTCACGCTCCGGGCTGATGGCAGCCACGGATTCCAGCCCGGGGGATGTTTTCACAAACATCGAGGAACGGCTTACCGAACTCGTCAACATGTGGCTGGAAAAAGCGGACCTGACGCTTCCTGTCATTTTAACCGCCCACGCCTCTGTTCAGGGGGCAAAATTCGGTTCGGAGCGAACCGTCATGCTGGGCGCGGACCTAGTGCTGCCCGGCTCGCTCGTGCGTGACCCACGGCTGGATTATGTTGCGCTCGGCCACATCCACAAACCGCAGGACCTCAACGAGAACGCCCATCCCCCGGTCATCTATCCAGGCTCCATCGAGCGCGTTGACTTTGGCGAGGCGGACGATGACAAGTTTTTCATCATTGCCGATATAACGAGCGGTAAGACCAGGGTTCAGTGGCGCAAGCTGGAGAATATCCGTCCGTTCATCGACCGGCGCATCAAGCTCGAGTCAGCGGAGAACGTAACCGAGACGCTCAAGTCCGCATTACCGGAACAGGAAGCATTGGATGGGGCCATCGTCCGGCTGACGGTGAACTACATCCGTGAGTGGGACTCTTTAATTGATGAGCCGGCCCTGCGTCGTTATGCCGAAGCCGCGTTTGAGTTTCATCTAATCAAACACCCCCAAATCGAAGCCCGCATACGCCTGCCTGCCAACCAGACTGTGAGCAGCCTGAGCCCGTTGGAACTGCTTGGCCAGTACTGGCGCGCCAGTCACGCCGAAGACAGTGAGGCAGACAGCCTCCAAAAAATGGCAAAAGAAATCATCGAAGAGGAGTAGAGGCGGACGCTGTCCGTCCGAATAATGCGCTGGATTTACATTTCCCCCCACTTTGACGATACCGTGCTTTCCTGCGGCGGCTTGATCTGGCGACAGGCCCAAAAAGGAATGCATGTTGAAATCTGGACGGTTTGCGCTGGAGACGCACCGCCCGGTCCTCTTTCTCTGCTGGCAATGGCGTGTCACCAGCAATGGGGGATCGAATCGGCCGAAGATGTATTAGCTGCACGCCGCATCGAAAACCAGGAGGCTGCTGCGCTGGTGGGAGCAGAGACGGTGAACTTCAGCATCCCTGATTGCATATACCGGCGTTCCCCCACCGGAGAGTTGCTCTACCCAGAAGAAGTATTTGCCCCCCTCCACACATTTGAAAAAAATCTGGATGCAGACATTGCTGCTGCCCTGACCTCTGAACTGCAACCAGACGATATGATCGTCAGCCCGCTGGCAATTGGAGGCCACCTGGATCATATACTGACGCGTCTTGCCGCCGAACATCTGGGTCGCCCGCTATGGTACTATGCTGACATTCCATATCTTATCAACCACCCGGAGATGCTTGTCCCCGCAACTGAAGGATTAAAGGATACGCTTTATCCAATCTCCAAAAAGGGGCTGGGGATTTGGCAAAGTGGCATTGCTGCTTACGCTACACAAATCCTGATGCTCTTCGAAACCGGAGAAAAGATGCAGGAGACAATCCGCACCTACTGGGAGAACCAGCGCGGGATCCGGTTGTGGTGTGCAGCGTAGATCTGATTCTTAGGAAAATCCCGTGAAAAGGAAGGAAATTGGGGTATTGGGCCGGCTTCACCCACTCAATATCCCTTTACTCCATCCTCACGATGATTCCCGGAAAACCGCTTGCTTTTCAAAAAAAATCATGTATAATATTGCCGGGTAGGGAATCCTACACAATCTGCATCTCTGTTTCAGAGATGCTTGTATTTTCTCAGGATGAATAAGATGCCGACGACATTC
>CAIQQN010000058.1 GCA_903873975.1 uncultured Anaerolineales bacterium | reverse complement strand
TTGATCATGCCGCCTAGTTTGGGAATATCACGCGTGTGCGCCCGATCATAGACCATCCCGACGGCAGCAAAGAAGAGAGCTGTCATCACGCCATGTGAGAACATCTGCACACCGGCCCCAAGGAGGCCTTCCGGTTTCAGGGTGGCAAAGCCCATCATCACCAGCCCCATATGCGATACGGACGAGAAGCCAATAACATATTTAAAATCGGTTTGCACGCTGGCGATAAATGCGCCATAGACGATATTGACAAGCGCCAGTCCCATGATCAGCGGAGACCAGAACTTCGCACCTTCCGGCAGGAGCATGATCCCCACTCGCAAAGCCGCAAAGGCGCCCAGTTTCATCAGCACTCCCGCATGGAACATGGAAACAGCTGTCGGTGCTGCCACGTGGCCATCCGGCGACCAGTTATGGAACGGGAAGATGCCGCCCAAGACGGCAAAGCCCAGGAAGACCGGCAGGAACCAGATCTTCTGGAAAGCCGGGGTGAATTTCACTGTCTCCAGCACCAGCATATCGAAGGTATGCGCTCCGCTCGCCCAGAACATGACCAACGCGCCGACGAGGGAAACTACCGAACCAATGAACAGGTATAGAGTCAGTTTCATCGCCGCATATTCCCGGGTTTTGATCCAGCCCCAGATGACGATGAGCAGGAACATTGGGAAGACCGCGATCTCATAGAAGAAAAACAACATGAATAAGTCGAGTGAGGCAAACACCCCGAACACCCCGCTCGCCAGGATAAACAGGAAGGCAAAGAATTCGCGCGGGCGGTCATCAATACCCCAGGAGATCATCACGCCCGTGACCATTACGATACCGGTCAGCAGCACCAGCGGGACGCTCAGGCCGTCCACACCGAAGTGCAGGCTGATACCCAGCATCGGCATCCAGTTGTATTTCTCGACGAACTGATAACCTGCAGCGGCTTTGTCGTAAGCAAAATACACCCAGATGGACAGCGTCAGAGCCAATAGCGCCGCGGTCAGCGCTGTGACGCGGATGGCTTTTTTTTGCTCCGGTTTCATTAGCAAGAGCACAAGCGCTGCAACCATCGGGATGAAAACAATGACACTCAGAAACGGAAATTGCATGGCTACCTCTTAATGGAACAACATCATCATGGCTTTGTTGATGATATCCAAAATCCAGGCCGGGTAGATCCCGATCACCAGGATGAGCACCATCAGCGGAGCCATCACGATGATTTCCCGCAGGTTGATTTCGTTCAATTTATTTTCGCCGTGAGCCCAGTTTTCGTTTACCGGTCCATGCAGGACGTTCGTGATACCCTTCAAGACGTAAGCACCCGTGAAAAGCAAACCAATCATCGCAACCGCCGTATAAAGCGTCATGACAGGCCAGGAGCCTCGCACCACCAGAAACTCTGAAACGAACCCGTTCAGTCCGGGCAGGCCCAGCGAGGCCATGCTGGTGAAGATCAGGATCCCGCCGTAAATTGGCACCAGCGGGAACAGGCCGCCAAAGGCATCCAGGTTACGGGTGTGTGTGCGCTCATAGAGTACACCCACCAGGAAGAACATTCCTGCCGCCGAGAGACCGTGGTTGAACATCTGGAGCACCGCGCCGTTCAATGCAATCGTCGCGTTGAGCGTTCCAGCCGCTCTGGCTGCCGCGGCAATCCCGAGTACCACAAATCCCATATGGTTCACCGACGAATAAGCCACCAGCCGCTTGAAGTCTTTTTGACCGAACGCTGCAAACGCCCCGAAAACAATTGCCATTACCGCCAGGAACGCCAGCCAGCCTGCATATCTCGCGGATTCCACGGGATATAGCGGCAGGACCAGCCGCAGAAAGCCATAGGCACCCAGTTTTAGCAGCACACCCGCCAGGATCATCGAACCGGCGGTTGGGGCTTCGGTGTGGGCATCCGGCAGCCAGGTATGGAACGGCCAAACCGGGACCTTGATGGCAAAGGCAATCACAAACGCCCAGAAAGCAATTGTTTTAACTGTCGAAACGGCAAGTATATGATTAAAGAAGTGAAGCATTGCACCATTGGGATCCAAAGCCGCCCAATTGGCATACAGGCTTTGCAAATCGTAAGTATTGAACAAAACTCCCAGCAACTGGATTGCCAGCAGAAGTCCCAGTGAACCAGCCATGGTGTAGATGATGAACTTTAACGAAGCATAGTTGCGGCTCTGGACCTTGATCCCCTTCCAGATTTCGCGTTCGCCTTTTTCGGAACCCCACTGGTTGATCAGAAAGTACATTGGCACCAGGCCAATTTCCCAGAAAACGAAGAAAATCAGCAGGTCAATCGCCATGAAGACACCCAGCATGCCGGTCTCCAGGAAGAGGAACAACATAAAGTATGCTTTGATGCGGTCGGTGATGTTGAAGGAAGCCAGAAGGGCAAGCGGCATCAGGAGCGTCGTCAACAGCACCATGGTCAGGGATAGTCCGTCCACCCCTACGTGGAATGTTGAGTGGAGCGCTGCGTACCAGGTGTATTGTTCCTGGAACTGGAAGCCTGGCTGCCCCGCTTTGAACTGCACCCACAGGATGATCGTCAGGGTGAAAGGCACCAGGCTGGCGCTAAAGGCTGTCCAGCGAATGGCTTTTAGGTTGTCCTTGGGCAGGCATAACACAACCAGTGCCGCCAGGACGGGGAAAAACAGGATGAGTGTCAAAAGATGACTGCTTAGGAATTCCATCATTTACTCCGCATACCTGTTGGGACGGATCCAATACCGTCCAACTACGCCAGCAGAAAATAAAATAGCAGGGCGAAAATGACCAGCACCGCGATTGAAGCAACCATATAATACTGAATACGTCCGGCCTGGATTTTACGCAAACCGGATCCGGAGGCTTTCACTACGTTACCTGTCCCGTCGCCAAGAAACTCATTGATGACTGGTTTGTCGAAATAATTCCGGAAGGCGTGACCCAGGAAGAGCGAAAAGCGTGCCACGCTGTGCAGGAAACCGTCAATCACTTTCTGGTCGATGTACAGGGAGGTGAACTTTTCGGCAATCCAGAAGGCGGGTTTGACGAATATGAAATTGTAGATTTCATCAAAATACCACTTATTCTTCAAAACCGGGATTTGCAGGAAATCCTGCTTCTGGGCCTGGACCTTGCGATAGACCAGCCAGCCGAAGAACAGCCCGCCCAGGGCAACGCACATTGACGTTATCAGCGGGACCCAACTGAATTCAACTGCTTTTGGAAGCTCACCTAAGGTCCCGCCCACGAACTCGTGGAACCAGTTCGGGATCAGGCCGCCCAGACCCGGGAACTGCTCCGGGATTCCGACCCACCCGTATCCAACTGCAAACACGGCCAGCACGATCAACGGGACGGTCATCGTCCAGGTCGTCTCGCTGGCATGTTCGGCTGCTTTGGTGCGGGGTTTTCCGAAGAAGGTCAGGGTGATCTGGCGCATGGTGTAGAAAGCCGTCAGGAAAGCCGCTGCTGCCAGGACGACAAAGACCACCAGGTGTCCGTTGCCGAAGGCTTCGGCAAAGATTTCATCCTTGGACCAGAAACCCGCCGTCAGTATCGGGAACCCGGACAGGGCAAAGCCGCCAATCAGGAAGGTCCAGAAAGTGATCGGCATCTTCTTGCGCAGGCCGCCCATATTGAACATATCCTGCGCCTCCACATGCTCGCCCGTATGGAGTACACCGTGTTCCATGCCATGGATGACCGAACCAGAGCCGAGGAAGAGCAGCGCCTTGAAGAAGGCGTGCGTAACCAGGTGGAAAGCCGCTGCCACGTACGCGCCGATTCCCAGCGCGGCAATCATGAAACCCAGTTGTGAGATGGTCGAGTAAGCCAGTACTCTCTTGATATCATTTTGCGCGACGGCGATCGTCGCCGCGAAGAGCGCCGTAAATGCCCCAATAAAGGCGATGACACTCATTGTCGGATTTAGCGGCATGCCTTCAGTCCAGCCGGCGGAGATGAGCGGGAACATACGAATGATCATATAAACACCCGCCGAAACCATTGTCGCCGCATGGATCATGGCGCTGACCGGGGTTGGGCCTTCCATTGCGTCCGGCAGCCAGACATGCAGCGGCCACTGTGCGGATTTTCCAACCGTCCCGATGAAAAGCAGCAGCCCGATGACGCCCGCGGCCGAAAGGCCGAAGAAGGCTGGCGTGGAAGCTAGCGCCTGCAACATTTCGGGTTTAAATATCTCACTGAAAGAGAGCGAGCCGGTGAAAGAATAAACGAAAGCAATGCCCAGCAGCATGAACACATCGCCAATGCGGGTGGTCATAAAGGCCTTGACCGCCGCGTTGCGGGCGGATGGCTTGCCGAACCAGAAACCGATCAGCAGGTACGAGCACAGGCCCATGATCTCCCAGCCGACGAACAGGGTTAGCAGGTTATCGGCAACCACCAACGTGTACATGCCAAAAGCGAACAGGCTGATAAAGGCGAAGAAACGCGCGTACATTGGCTCGATGGACGGGACGGTATGCTTGTGACCGTTTTCGGTTACTGTCGCGCCATGCGGCGGAAGACCAGCCATATCGTGGTCGCCTTTCGGCTGGCCAAAGTTGTGGTAGCCGATGCTGTAAACGAAAATCGCCAGGATGGTCCAGGCCACGAAGAAAACCACCGCGGCCGAGAGCGGGTCAATTTGTACGCCTATCTTCAGCCAGGTTGTTCCGGTCGGAAGCCAGTTGATGGATGATTCGAAAATGTGCTTGCCAAACTCTTTCACACCCAGGGCGCGGATGAAAATAACCATGCTCCCCAACCAGGACAACCCGGCCGCGCCGATGGCGATGCCATGGCTCAATGCTTTGCGCTTGTTCGTGAACAGGAGTATTACGAAGAACGACAGAAGCGGCGGAAGGGGCAACAGCCAGATGATGAACTTCTCCATAACGTCTCCTACCACTTCATCAGGTCAATTTCATCGGCCACCACCGTCTTGCGGCGGCGATAGACTGAGATGATCAGCGCCAGGCCCACGGCCACTTCTGCGGCAGCCACTGCAAACACAATAATTGCAAAGACCTGTCCGGCCATCTTCGCCGGGTCCAGGTAACGCCAGAAGGCCACCAGGTTGATATTGACTGCGTTCAGCATCAGTTCCACCCCGAGCAGGATGGCAATCGCATTCTTGCGCGAAAGCACGCCGAACAGGCCGATGGAGAACAGTGCGGCAGCCAGGATCAGGTACCAGGAAAGCGGGATACTCATCTCAGCCTCCTACTCTTTCTTACCCGAGGCGATGTAGACCGCCCCCACCAGCGCCGCCAGCAGCAGGACGGACGCTACCTCAAATGGGAGCACAAAGGCGTCCGGCGACACCAGAGCGGTCCCCAGGTTCCGGAGCGTATCCACACTTGCAGGTATCTCCGAGGCGGTTCGACCAAATGCCGGCTGTCTAATAATGAGAAATACCAACCCGGACAGTATCAGCAGGCTGAGCAGAGCGGGGAGCCACCAGTTGGACCTTGTTTGCGTGCCTTTATCCAGCATCTCCCTGCGGGTCAGCATGACTGCAAAAATGAACAGGATGGCGATCGCGCCGATGTACACCACCACCTGGACAACTGCCAGGAAACCGGCTTGCAGAACGGCGTAAAGGATCGCCACGCCGAAGAGCGCTGCCACCAGCCATAGAGCCGCATGGATTAGTTTGCGCGTTGTCACCACCATTAACGCTGATACGATGATTACAACTGCACACAGAAGGAAAATGATTTGATCAGCAGTCATGCCACCTGCTCCTGATTTTGTGCGCTCTGCGGGGAGGGTTTTGCTTCCGCTTTGCGCTGTTTTCGCCCGTAGACACGCAGGATTTCAACCGTGATAAATCCGATCACGATATTCGAGAACAACATTCCCAGCACATAACCCCAGTTCGGCAGACTGGCCAGAACTTTGCTCAGGATGGCCGTATTGACCAGCACCACCAGCGCCAGGGGTGTCAGGAACTTCCAATTGAAAGCCAGCATATGGTCAATACGGATGCGCGGCATCGAGTATTTGATCCACATGATGACCCAGTATCCGAACATGGCTTTGGATAGGAAAACCACTGCCTGGATAAATGGATTATTCAGCCATGAAAATATGCCGATCTTTTCCAACCCAAAGAATCCACCGTAACCGCCGAAGAACAGCACCGCCATAAAACCGCCGAAAGTGAAGGCATGCAGCAACTCACCGGCGTAAAACAGGCCGAATTTCATGCCGGTATATTCGATATGGAACCCGGCCACGATCTCGGACTCGGCCTCGTTCAGGTCAAAAGGCGAACGCCCCAGTTCCGCGATGGCGCTGATGAGAAAAATGATCAGCGCCAGAGGCGAAAGGATGGCAAACCACATTCCGCTCTGGGCCTGGGTGATACCCTGCACACTCATCGTATTTGCCAGGATGGTCGGGATGAGCAGTACCACCACCATCGGGATTTCGTAAGAGATCATGTTGGCTACCATGCGGAAGGCGCCCAGCAGGGCATACTTGTTGTTGGAAGCCCAGCCACCCACGATAATAGACAATGTCCCCAGCGCCCCGGCGGCCACTAGGTAAAGCATCGCCACGTTCAGGTCCACGCCAAATATCTTCGCCGAGAGCGGCAGGATGGCCCACAGGATAATGACCGAAGCGATTGCCAGCACCGGGCCTAGGTTATAGAGCAGTTTGTCCGCTCCAGCTGGAGTGATGTCTTCCTTGATGATAAGCTTGATGATGTCAGCGAAGGGCTGGATTATGCCAAACGGTCCGATGCGGTTCGGGCCGAGGCGGTCCTGGAAGCGGGCCACTACTTTCCGTTCCACCCACACCAACAGGATGTCGAGCGTCATGGCAAAGATGATCAGTACAGTAATGCCGATAAAGTAAATGATCACTGTCGTCAAGCCACCTGGCAAACCCCAGCCGGTCAGTAGGCTGCCCATCCACCCAGCGATAAAGTTGATCGGGTCATTCAAGAATGACATTGAACGCTCCTTACAAACAAAGAAAAGGCTGAAGGGGATTCCTGTCAGCCTTTAACATTTTCCCCTTGTCGGCTACGCCCACTCCAGCATCCCTTTCCGCCAGGTATACACTAATCCTACGACCAGGATGGCAATAAAGAGCACACCCTCCAGGACCACGAAAAGCGGCAGTTGTTTCAAAGACAGCGCCCAGGGGAACAGGAAGACCGTTTCCACATCGAAAACCAGGAAGACCAGCGCGAAAATGTAATATTGGGCCTTGAACTGCACCCACGAGTCCCCCACCGTTTCCATGCCGCATTCATATGTGCTCTGTTTGATGGGATTTGGCTTGCGCGGTGCTACCAGCCGGGAAAGGACCAGCGGCACAATTGGGACGATAATACCAATCACGAGGAAGATACCGATATAAAGCCATTCATTCTGCATAGGTACTCCGCCTGCGGAGGAAATGTCTTATTGATTTTTGACCTGCGAATTTTACCATAAAGGAAACCCATCACGAACGATTCGGGTTCGTGGATTTTGCATTATTTCTAACTTTATTACCCGCGCAACTCCCCGGACCTCGATCCAGTTCTCGTTTATTGTATTTTCATCAGTACCGGACGGGAGAACTATTGTAGAATATCAGGAATGATGTGGTCATTCCTATTGTCTAAATAGCAGGCTGTTTTTATCGAACCACCTGCCTGACATGCATCCAGCAGATCGAACCTGCCAGGTCAGACCTGAGCGTGGTAAATAATTTTCAGGAGAACATATGATCCCCAACCAATGGTACGCAATCCTTGAGTCAAACGAGATCAAAAAAGGCAGGATCGTTGGCGTGACCCGCATGGGTGAGAAAATGGTCGCCTGGCGCAACTCCAGAGGCAAACTCTCCGTGATGGCGGACAAATGCCCACACCGGGGTGTGGCACTGAGCGCCGGTAAGTTGACCGGCGACTGTCTCCAGTGTCCCTTTCACGGTTTTCAGTATGATACCAACGGAACCTGTAGACTGGTCCCGGCCAACGGGAAAAATGCCGATCCGCCTAAGGCCCTGCATGTTCGTAGTTACCCGGTCCGTGAAGAGCATGGCTTTGTCTACATCTGGTGGGGCGAGTCGCGCGACGAGTATCCGCCGGTTCCGTGGTTCGAGTCCATCCCCGACACGATGGCCTATGCCACGTTGAAAGACCACTGGGCCAATCATTATTCGCGCGCCATCGAAAATCAGTTGGATGTGGTGCACCTGCCCTTCATCCATTACAACACCATCGGGCGCGGCAACCGTAGGCTGGTCAACGGGCCAATTGCGACAGAGGAGAGCCACTGGCCGGGTGACCATTTGCTCAACCTGTGGGTTTACAACGAACTTGATGAGGGTCAGAAGCCGAAGAAACCCTCCGAGATGCCCAAACCGGATCGCCGCCCGCAGTTGCAATTCCGCTATGGGAACATCTGGCATAATTGGATTGCTGACAGCCTCCGTGTCTTGGTGGCTTTTGCCCCGGTTGACGACGAGAACACGCTGATGTACCTGCGTTATTACCATACCGTGCGCGTGCCGGTTCTCCGGCAACTCATGGGCTGGATCGGGAGCCTGAGCAACCTGGTCATCGAGCGTCAGGATCGGCGCGTGGTCATCACCCAGCGGCCTGCCCGTTCCGACCTGGCTATTGGTGAAATTCTGATCCAGGGCGATAGTCCAATTGTTTTGTATCGAAGGATTAGACGAGCTTTAATTGAAGGGAAAGAAGGCTGATACAATTGGTACAGATGAGGTAATTTGAATGCCCGCAAAGTCAAAAGTTGCTGTTGTACACACTCAACCCGAAACTGTTCTGCAGGATTACCAGCGTCTCTTCGAACTTGCCGGTGGTAAAAATACGCTGCGTCCGGATGTCACAACGATACTCAAAGACAATATCTCCTGGCATTACCCGATGCCGGCAGCGAACACGACACCCTGGCAGTTGGAGGGCACCATCCTGGCTTTACGCCAGGCGGGATTCCAGGATCTGGTCTGTGTGCAGAACCAGACGGTACTCACCAATGCTTTTAAAGGCGAGGATTTGAACGGCTATCTGCCCATCTTCAAACATTACCAGGTGCCTGCCCTTTTTAATTTTCGAACAGAAGAGATGAAATGGGTACCTTACCAACCCAAGGCGAAAATGCTGGCCCTGGATCATATCTACCCGGAGGGTATCCTTATTCCGGATTATTTCTTCGGTAAGAACATCGTCCATTTGCCTACGGTCAAGACACACATGTACACCACCACGACTGGGGCGATGAAGAATGCCTTCGGCGGATTGCTCAGTAAATACCGGCATTACACCCATTCCTGGATCCACGAGACCCTGGTGGACTTGTTGGCCATCCAGAAAGAGATCCATCCCGCCCTGTTTGCGATCATGGATGGCACAACCGCCGGGAACGGCGCGGGGCCGCGCCTTATGATCCCGGAAGTTAAGAATATCCTCCTGGCCTCCGAGGATCAGGTGGCAATTGACGCCGTGGCGGCAAAACTGATGGGCTTTGATCCACTGTCCATCAAATATATCCGACTGGCCCACGAACAGGAATTGGGAATGGGGGATATCCGTCAAATGGAATTGGTCGGTGACGATGTATCCGGCGAGAGTTGGAATTTCAAGATTGGAAAGAACTCCCATACTTTCCTGGCGTGGCTGGCCTGGTATGGACCGACTAGATTCCTGCAAAAACTCATCTTCAGGACTCCGCTTGTGTTCCTGCCAATAGCAATCTCTGAGGCCGAACAGGACTATTTCTACTGGCCGCTCAAATACAAACGGGTTACCCGGGAATGGCGGGAAAATACTACCTGGGGGAAGTTGTTCCAGGAATATCAACGCCGGGGCTTTTTGCAGCGTTAGCAACCTCTCCTTTCTCCAAACAAAAAACGCAGGAACACTGCGTTTTCTATACTTATGGGAGAAAGAACTTTTTGCCCAAGCTTCAAAGGGTTCCTTGTTTTTTCAGGCTTCCTGCTCCGCTTTCCTCATTGTCTGGAAGGCGGTGATCGCCACCTCCAGCATCTTCTCGTCCGGTTCGCGCGTGGTCAGGTGTTGCAGCGCCAGGTTGGGCTTGACGATCATGCGCACGAACGGCAGGTTGAGATGGTTGGCTGTCCAGCGCAGGTACTCGTAAGCCACGCCGGCCAGGATCGGGATCATCACTACCCGGCTGATGAGCCGCCAGGCAAACGGCAACGGGCCAAGGATGGTGAAAAAAAACAGCGAGAGCACCATCAGGGTCAGCAGGAAGGCCGTGCCGCAGCGTGGGTGCTCGACAGAGTACTTAGCCACAGCAGCCGGTGTCATGTCTGCGCCTGCTTCGAAGGCGTTGATGGTCTTGTGTTCTGCGCCATGATAAGCAAAGAC
>CAIQQN010000057.1 GCA_903873975.1 uncultured Anaerolineales bacterium | reverse complement strand
GCCGCCATCGGCCATGTCGATGACATGAGTCGCCGACGTTCCGCCTGCGGCTATTCTAAAACGAAAGGAGATAAAAATGGATAACAACCCTGAAGAACGTTACGAAGACTCGCAACTCTATCGCATTCGCCACTCGGCCGCGCACGTCATGGCGCAGGCGGTACTGGAATTCTACCCGGAGACCAAGTACACGATCGGCCCGCCGGTCGAAAATGGTTTTTATTATGATTTTGACCTGCCCGAAAAGATCACGGAAGATGACCTGGAGAAGATCGAGAAGCGCATGCGCCAGATCATCGCCGGTGGACACCCCTTCGTCAAAAAGGTCGCTTCCGCTGAAGAAGCCCGTCAGGTTTTCAAGGACCAGCCCTACAAACTGGAACTGATTGACGGCCTCGAAAAAGGCGGGCTGGACGAGTACGGTAACCCGCTGGCCGAAAAACCGGAGATTTCGCTCTATCAGAGCGATACCTTCACGGACCTGTGTCGGGGGCCGCACGTGGAGACGACGCGGCAGATCAACCCGGCGGCAATTAAATTAATGTCGATTGCCGGGGCTTACTGGCGCGGCGATGAGCATAACAAAATGCTGACGCGCATCTACGGCACGGCCTGGCGCACGCCCGATGAACTCAAGAACCATCTCAAGATGCTCGAAGAAGCCAAAGCACATGACCATCGCAAACTTGGCAAGGAACTAGAAATCTTTATCTACGACGAGGAAGTCGGCCCCGGCTTGCCGCTCTGGCTGCCGCGCGGCGGCGTGATCATTGAGGAACTGGAACGATTAGCCAAAGAGATGGAAGAAAAAGCAGGCTATCTCCGGGTCCGGACTCCGCATCTGGCCAAGGAAGACCTGTTCGTGCATTCCGGTCACCTGCCATACTATGCCGAGTCCATGTATCCGCCGATGGAAATCGAAGGCGTCAAGTATTACGTCAAGCCGATGAACTGCCCGATGCACCACAAGATCTACGGCTCCAAGCCGCGCTCCTACCGCGACCTTCCCATCCGCCTGGCCGAGTATGGGACCTGCTACCGCTACGAGAAATCGGGTGAGTTGTTTGGCCTGATGCGCGTTCGCTCGATGCAGATGAACGACGCCCATATGTACGTGACCGAAGACCAGTTCGAGCAGGAGTTCATGGGGGTCATTGACCTGTACAAGAAATATCTCGACTTGTTTGGCATTACGAAATTCGTCATGCGCCTATCGTTGCACAGCAAGGAAGGCTTGGGCAAGAAATACGTGGATAACGAGCGCCTGTGGCTGAAGACGGAGGACATGGTGCGGCGCGCCATGATAAATGGTGGTGTACCGTTCGTAGAGGTCGCCAACGAGGCTGCCTTCTATGGCCCCAAAATAGACGGACAGGTTTGGAGCGCCATTGGGCGTGAGTTTTCGCTGGCCACGAACCAGGTGGATTTCGCCCAACCTGCACGATTTAACCTTGTCTTTACAAATAAAGATGGGGTCGAGGAAACACCGCTGTGCATCCACCGCGCCCCGCTCGGCACGCACGAGCGTTTCGTCGGCTTCCTGCTTGAGCACTATGCCGGCAACTTCCCGGTCTGGCTCTCGCCCGAGCACGTGCGTGTCATCCCGATCACCGACCCGCAAAACGAATATGCGGAGAAAATCGTCCGCCAGTTGCGTGATGAGGGTATCCGCGCCAGCGCCGATGTCAGCGCCCAGCGCATGAACGCTAAGATCCGCTCCGCCCAGTTGATGAAAGTGCCTTACATGCTGGTGGTCGGTGAGAACGAGGCCCGGGCCGGGCAGGTCTCCTTGCGTATCCGGGACGGCTCCCGGGCGGACAACATCCCGCTGGCAGAGTTTATTGTGCGTGCCAAAGACCGGATTTCAACCCGATCCAGCCAGTTTTAGATTAAACAAAAGATTAAAGGCCGAGGGCAATTTCTTCCAGCCTCGGCCTTTTTATTGACGATTCCCCTCTCTTCATGGTATTATCAGCCCGCTTAAACCAGCCCCCGGGCTGGACTTCCGTTATTTTGCAAGGAGAGACGTATCAGCGCCAACGAATTTCGAGTAAATGAAACCATACGAGTTCCCGAAGTACGGCTAATCGGTGCCGCAGGTGAAAACGTCGGGGTGATCAACACCCGCGAAGCCCTGCGGATGGCTCGCGAAGCGGATCTCGACTTGGTGGAGGTCGCCCCCAATTCCAGCCCGCCCGTCTGCCGCATCATGGACTTTGGCAAGTTCCTGTACGAACGGGAAAAGAAAGACCGTGAAGCCCGCAAGGCGCAGACCAAGGTTGAGGTCAAGGAAATCAAACTTCGCCCCAAGACGACCAGCCACCACCGTGACTTCAAAGTGGATGACGCCCGCCGCTGGCTGGAACACAACATGAAAGTCCGTGTGACCATCCGCTTCCGCGGCCGTGAAATCACGTACCCGGAAATCGCGCTCGAAGACTTGAGAGAAATTGCCCACGAACTCTCTGACGTGGGCACAGTGGAACAGGCCCCTGCCATCGAAGGCCGGGCCATGTCCATGATGCTCGTGCCAGTCAAAGGCAGTAAGAAGAAGGCTGTAGAAGACGCTGACGAGAAACCAGAGCAATCGGAAAAAATCGAGCAACCGCAGGAATAACATCCTGCGGAATCTTGTGTAAAGGAGTAAGAGCTGTGCCGCGCAAGCAGAAAGATGTTAAGTATAAGCTGAAGACCCATAAGGCCACCTCGAAACGGTTTGGCATTACCGGGTCTGGCAAGATCGTGCGCACCAAAGGCGGCAAAGCCCACCTGCGACGCAAGTCATCGCATCGGGTGAAGGCTTTGTTCGGTGAGATGGTTGCCGTCCAAGGAAAAAGTTATATCAAGCGCATCCGGCGCCTGGCGCCACACATGAAACCGTAGTACCCTCGGGGTTCTTGGAGTTTCTTGTAACATATCCTTTTAATTTGCGTCTACCGGGTGTATACAACTGGAGCGCAGGCGAGTGCCTGCACCGGCGCCCGGGGGCACGCAGGAGGTAAATAAATGGCACGTGTAAAAGGTGGACCACAAGGTCACCTGCGTCACAAGAAAGTTTTGAATTACACCAAGGGACAGCGCATGAGCAGGCGCTTGCTGTTCCGGCGCGCCAACGAGGCAATGCTGAAGAGCATGTGGTATTCTTCACGCGATCGCCGCGTGCGCCGTCGCGACCTGCGCAAATTGTGGATCGCCCGCATCAATGCCGCCGCCCGGCTTAACGGTACAACCTACAGCCGCCTGGTGGCAGCCCTGAAGAAGGCGAGTATCAACCTCAACCGCAAGATGCTAGCCGACCTGGCCGTGCGTGATCCTCAGGTGTTTGCAGCCGTGGTCAAGCAAGCCAGCCAGGCGTAAAACAAACCGTGATTTTCTGTAGGGGCACACGAGAGTGTGCCCCTATTTCGTTTAATGAGGGTAAAATATTCTTGTGAACGTCCTGTTAATCGAAACTGCCCTTTCCTCCAGCCTGACCCTCCAACTGGTAGAGGGCGATATCACCGCCGAAACAACAGATGCGATCGTCAATTCTGCCAATAAATATCTGAAACACGGCGCAGGCGTGGCCGGAGCCATCTCCCGGCGTGGCGGCCCGGACATTCAGACCGAATCGGACGCCTGGGTGCTGACCCATGGTCCCGTCAGCCACGCGGAACCGGCCTGGACCTCGGGCGGGGGGCTGCCCTGCCGGTACGTGATCCACGCTGTCGGCCCGGTATGGGGCGATGGGGATGAGGATGCCAAATTGGCCGCGGCAGTGACCGGGTCCCTGCACGTGGCAGATGAGTTGGGGCTGGAATCCATTTCGCTCCCGGCCATCTCCACTGGTGTCTTTGGCTTTCCAAGAGAACGCGCGGCGGGTATCATCGTCAAAGCCATTCAGAGTTATTTCGAAACGAAGCCCATTTCAGGTATCAAAATCATCCGGTTGGTCCTTTATGACGCATCCACGGTAGCCGCCTTCCAAAAAGCCTGGCATGATCACATCAACGCATAATTCCAGAATCCAACTGGTACGCAGCCTGCTCGGACGCCCGAAAGAACGTCGCGAGACAGGCGCGTTTGTGGCTGAGGGTGTGCGGCTGGTGGAAGAAGCCCTGGCGGCGAAGTGGCCGTTCCAGTTCGTGCTGGCGGGCGAAAGCCTGAGCGAGCGCGGGAGAACGCTGGTGGCTGATCTCCAATCGCGCGGGGTGGAGACAGAAATTATTGCGAACAACCTGATGCAATCGGTCAGTGAAACTGAGACCTCCCAAGGCATACTTGCCGTCCTTGATTATTTGCTGCTGCCTATTCCCCAATCCTTATCTTTTGTTCTTATCCTCGACCAGATCCGCGATCCGGGCAACCTGGGTACCCTCCTGCGGACGGCAACCGCGGCGGGTGTGCAGGCTGTTTTTCTCCCGCCGGAAACTGCCGAGGCCTTCGCGCCGAAAGTCGTCCGGGCCGGGATGGGGGCGCATTTCCGACTACCCATTCACCCGTTGACGTGGGACGAAATCCGTGCAAATACACATGACCTGAAAATTCACCTGGCTGATATGGAAGGCGCCATCTCATGCTGGCAGGCGGACTTCCACAGCCCGCTGGCGCTGATCGTGGGTGGCGAAGCGGATGGAGCCAGCCAGTCAGCCCGGCAACTGGCGACTTCACAGGTGTATATTCCGATGCCCGGCAAGACCGAGTCGCTCAATGCAGCCGTGGCAGGAGCCATTCTGATGTTTGAGGTTGTCCGGCAAAGGACTTAATCACTGATGTTGCGCAACATCCCGTAGGTTTGAGCGGAAAGTAAGCCTGAATAACAGGGATCTGCTGGGTGTTTTGCTCCGCACAGACAAGGCGATTATTCTTCATCAAAGGGGGGTTGGGCAGTATAGAAAGTTGGTAGAAAATGGTATATCAATGTGGACTATGAAAAAAGAACTTACCAGCTATAATGTTTAAGGTGAAAATCCTCCCACCTCAATTTCCCAAAAATTGGGAGATTTGCCTGGTTAGAATTTGAAAAAAGGGTGAAGAAATGAAAATCCGCTCGATCACCTACTTCTGTAATCCCGGCTGGCCGCTGGACGGGAAAAAGCTCCAGACGGCTGGGACATTCCTCGCTGAGGCCAAAGGCAATTTCGAAGCAGTTGGTTACGAGGTCCAATCGACGCGGCTGGCGACGATCCCATTTCCGCAATTGCTCGGTGCAGACAAGGTGTTCGAAACTCCGCGGCTGGCCGCAGAGTTGAGCCAGCTCCTGCCAGAAATTGGCATCGCCTATGCCGCCCTTGGTCCGGCTGTACCCGGAACTCCCGATAGTTATAAAGTTCTCCCCAATGCCATTCCCGTCTCGAAGAATATCTTCTTCTCCGGAGTTATGGCTGACACAAAGCACGGCATCTCGCTCCCCGCAGTCCACGCCTGTGCGGACGTGATCGTCCAGACGGCGCGTCTCGACCCAAGCGGGCTTGCCAATCTGAATTTTGCCGCCCTGGCTAACGTCCCGCCCGGTGTACCCTTCTTCCCGGCCGCCTATCACAGCGGGAACGAACCGGCCTTTGCACTTGCCATGGAAACCGCAGATGCGGCCGTCCAGGCTTTTGGAAACGCAGAGACGATCGAGGCTGGCAGG
>CAIQQN010000056.1 GCA_903873975.1 uncultured Anaerolineales bacterium | reverse complement strand
CGCAGATTTCATTGGTGCGATGGGCAATTGAAGCGGTCGCTTCGTTCCCATCAATCGTAACTTTTTGACGTTCCATATAGCTATACTCCTTCAAATAGAATCACACAGACAATTCTGTGCAGGTCTGTTATGCCAACGTATGAGTGTATTCCCCCAAGTTTATCAGCGATAGTTATTTTATACACAAATACTACAGCGACTTGTCACCAATAAAAAACAGCTCAAATTTGCTTTTCCAGGTGCTCGCGTGCAAGGAGTAAGGCTGCCAGCGACTTCGCATCCGGGATTTCGCCGCGTTCACACATTGCAGGCACTTCGGCTAACGGGATGCGCACTATGGACAGGAACTCGTCGGCATCTGCCTCCAATGGGTCGTAGCGCAAATCCGTCGCCAGGTAGACGTACATGTATTCCGTAGAGTAACCAGGGGCCAGATAGAATCCGCCAAGGGGTTCCAATCTCCCCGCAGCCATGCCCGTTTCTTCCCGGATCTCGCGCCGGGCACACGCCTCCGGGGCCTCACCCTCGTCCAGGGTCCCGGCGGGTAGTTCCAAGAGATCCAGTCCTGCTGCGTGCCGGTATTGGCGGACGAAGAGCAAATGACCGTTCGCGTCCAATGGCAGGATAACGACCGACCCGATGTGTTCCACAATGTCGAACCTGGTCTCACGGCCATCCGGCAGGCGCAGCGTATCGCGGCGGATGGTAAAGGCTCGCCCCGGATAGATAATTTCAGATTTCAGTAATTCGAATGCCATTTGGTCTCCAAAAAACAAACACCCAGGCGGGATCTGCCTGGGTGCATGGCGTTGCCGTAATTCTACGGGATGTTCAGAGTCTGGTTGATGTGCAGCGTATAAGGTGATACGAGACTATTTGCCGCGATAATTTGGGTGGGATCGACGTTGCCATAGTAGCAGGCCACTTTGTAGATAGTATCCTCAGCCGAAGAAACAGTATAAGTGCCGGGATGAGGATGCAGAGAGCGTTCGCCGACAAAGGGATTGCCAGACTGTGGAATGTGTAAAACCATGCCGGGTTGGTAGAGTTCTGCACTGGTCAGGCCATTCAAGGTTATCAATTCATCCTGGTTAACGTTGAAGCGGCGGGCAATGCAATAAGGGAATTCACCTGGCATGAGAGTGTACGTTGCGGGGCGTCCGGGTGTGGCGGTTGGAACAATGACAACCTGGGTGCCTCCAGCTGTTGTTGTGGTAGCAACTCCGGTCGGTGGTACTAGTGTCAGAGGATTGGGGGTGCTCACTGTGCCGATCTGCGTTGAGGTGGCCTGGCTGCCACCAGGATTAGTCGCCTGTGCCGTCTGTGTTTGTTTGTATAACGCGGTCATTGTCTGTACCATTTGTGTGGTACCGACCATTTGTATTTGGCCCAAACCAGTTGCCTGTCCCACCGTAGTGGCTGTGATTTTCCCCGTCGGCGTGGGCAGGGGCACTTGGGAAGCGGCGCGCGAACAGGAAACAAGCAACAATATGGCCGCCAGACCAAGAATTAAAACCAACGACAATTTCTTGAACATACTTTCCTCCTCAAGATCGGTCTTTCTTTAATAGGATACTAGGGTGATACTAGCACAACCTTTCTATATCGTCAAGCATAGTTGGTTGCGTGGAGTGGCTACTTTTCCAGCCAGATTGTCACCGGGCCATCATTTTCGATCTCGACCAACATATGAGCACCGAAGATGCCGGTCTGTGACGGGATGCCCTGGAGGCGCAGGAATTCAGCGAATTTTTCCACAAGCGGCGCGGCTTCTTCGGGCCGGGCCGCCACCGAAAAGGAAGGACGGCGCCCCTTGCGGGCGTCGCCGTAGAGAGTAAACTGCGAGACGACGATTGCCGCTCCGCTCACATCCAAAAGGGACAGGTTGAATTTACTGGCAGGATCCTCAAAGATGCGGAGCGTTGCGATTTTCTCTGCCAGAAATCTGGCCTGTTCTTCGGTATCCCCATGCCCAATGCCGAGCAGGATGACCATTCCGTGGCCGATTTTGGCGACGGTTTTCCCTTCCATGGTGACTTTACCGGATGTTACTCTCTGGACCAGTGCGCGCATATTCAATGGCAAGGGCGATGTTGTATCGTCCCTGAGGTGATTACGGTAATTGCACTGCCGCCCGGACTTCCCGCATCGTTTTTTCGGCGATGGCACGGGCGCGGGCAGCGCCATCGGCAAGCACGGCCGGAACCAGGCCTGGCTGGGCTGCGATCTCGGCGCGCTTGGCACGGAAGGGTTCGAGCGCCTTGTTCAAATTCCCGGCAAAGAGTTTCTTGCAGTCCACACAACCAATGCCGGCCCGGCGGCATTCGATGTTGATCATCTCCACGTCTTCTTTAGGGGTAAAGACTTTGTGGAGCGTGAAAACGTTGCATATATCCGGGTTGCCGGGATCGGTGCGTTTCATGCGTTGCGGGTCGGTGACCATCATCATCACTCGCTGAAGGGTCTCATCGGGGGTGGCGACCAGTTCGATTTGGTTGTTCAGACTCTTGCCCATCTTTTCTTTGCCGTCGAGGCCGAGGACTTTCTGAACTTCGGCAGCTTTCATTTGCGGTTCGATAAGCACCTTGGTGTTGTAGCGGTAGTTAAATGACCGGACGGTCTCGCGGGTAAACTCGATATGCGGAGCCTGGTCAATACCTACCGGGACAAGGTCCGTTTTGTAAAGCAAGATATCAGCGCTCATCAGCACCGGGTAGCCGACCAACCCATAGTTGATGTTGTTCGGGTTCTGGCGCACCTTTTCCTTGAAGGTCGGCAGGTCGGTCAGTTTGCCGAGTGGCGTGACCATTGAAAGGATGGTGTGCAGTTCGGTGACCTGCGGGACATGCGACTGGACGAAGAGGATGGTCTCCTCAGGGCGAATGCCAACAGCAAGCAGGTCGAGGGCAAGATCGTAGGTATTCTGTTTCAGGTCAAGAGTATCCTCGACTGTAGTCAGGGCGTGCAGGTCCACGATGCAATAGACGCACTCGTAATCGTCCTGCAAAGCGACGTAGTTTTTGAACGCGCCCAGGAAATTGCCCAAGTGGGCGCGCCCGGTTGGGCGGATGCCCGAAAAGACGCGGCCTTTTTTTGCCATAGTTGCCTCGAGAAAAGAAGATTTTTTAGAAACCGAAATTCTTGTTACTTTTTTAAGAGTTCTCTGACCAGCCCCATAACTTCACCCGGGTTGGCGTGCCGCCCGGTCTGGAGTTTGGAGTATACCAGTAAATCGTTCACGGTAACCTCATACCGGCCCCCTTCGGAAGGAATGAGCGTAATACTCTCGATCTCAGGCTCAATGTTATTGAGCAGTTCGTTTGCCAGGCCCACGGCCCGGTCGGTGAAGTGTCAGACTGTGCAATAGACGATGGAAATCTTTAACATGGCCTCAGCTCCTCATAAAACCATTCAAAAATTATACTGCTTCTTGCTTGAATCGGTAAACATTCCTGTGCTGGTTTGGGAACATTGTAGTTAATACTGTTTTGATAGTTCCGACCCTTTGACGCAAGACAGCCTTACATGTATAATCATTTTACATTCTTAATCCTCAAATTGGATATCTTTCGAGGCCCAGCATGGCTCTGCGCGGAAACTTGCGCGACTTCACCATCACCCAATTATTGAACCTCATCAACCTGGCTAATAAAACCGGGACTCTTGTCGTTGAAGGACCCAGCGAGACGGCCAAGGTTGCCTTCCGTAATGGGAAATTGGCTTATGCCCAAATTGACCAGGAAGACAGCAGCCTGGCTTCAGTATTATATAAAGCTAAAAAACTTTCCTCAGGCCAGTTTAGATCAATTCAGCAACGCGCTGCACATATCCCAGACAAGGAACTGGGTTTATTGCTCATCAATGCCGGATACCTGTCGCAGGAAGATATCCTGACCAATCTCCAGCAGCATTTTACAGATATTATCCAGCGCCTGTTTACCTGGGTGGAGGGCTTTTTCCACTTCGATAATGACTCGCTCCCGCCAGACGACCGGATCAGCGTCCGCCTGGATCTTGAAAACCTGATTATCGAGGGTTCGCGTCAGATGCGCGAGTGGGAGCAGTTGCAGGATGAAATTCCCAGCCTGGATATGGCGCTCAAGTTCATGGACCGCCCCGGCAGCCATCTGCGGAATGTCAGCTTGAGTGTTGAGGAATGGCGGGTTGTTTCTTATATCAACCCACGCAATACCATCCGGCAGATTGCCAGCACCACCAAGATGAATGACCTGGAGATCCGGCGCATCGTTTATGGTCTGCTGCAAGCTGGCCTGGTTGAAACTACCCGGCTCGAAGGTGCTTTGACCCCGACCCCGATGGTGCGAGTCTTCCCCATGGAAGATAAAGAAGAACAGAAATCGCTAGTCAATCGTCTTATTAATAGAATTCGTTCTCTCTAATCTTTCTCGAGGATCTTCTTTATGCAAACGGTCAAAATGGTTGTGACGGGTCCCTTTAGCGCCGGGAAAACGGAGTTCATTCGCTCGGTCAGCGAGATTGATGTCGTCTCCACAGAGCGCAAGGTTTCCTCAGCCTACGAAAGGTCAGTTAAAGAAGCCACCACCGTCGCCATGGATTTCGGTCGTATCACGGTGGACGACGACCTGGTGTTGTATCTGTTTGGCACGCCTGGTCAACGGCGTTTCGACTTTATGTGGGAGATTCTCTCCGAAGGCATGCTCGGTTTTATTGTCATGGTGGATAGTACCCGCCCGGAGACTTTCCGCGAGGCTCGTTCTATCCTTGAGACCTTCCATGCTTACGCACCAACCCCATATGTGGTAGCCGCCAATAAACAGGATATAAAGGAAGCCTGGGATATTGAAGATATGCGGCACGTCCTGCGTCTCGATTCCAAAGTCAAACTTATCTCTTGTATTGCCACCAATCGAGACTCGGTTAAAGCAATTCTACTCGAATTGCTATACAGCATCCTGTCCGAAATGGAGAATGGAGAGAAATAGTCTCTCCATGCACCCGCGTTGAGCGTTTCGCCAAAGCAGATCGCTTTATTTGCTTGACGCTCCAGACCCTTTCATGCACAAGCTCAAGGATTTTCTCGACGAGGATAAACCAACCGCATGAACTCCGCGCCGATCTATTTCTACCCCAACCGCATGGGGCGGATTGTATTGCTGGCGATGGAAGAGATCCTCGGACATGATGAGGTAAATGCCGTTCTTATTCTTGCTCACCTTCCGGATTATATTGACCATTATCCTGCAAACAACCAGGACTTGAAATTCCCTTTTGAACATGTCAGCCAACTCCAGATTGCCATGGAAAGCGCATACGGACCTCAAGCTGGCCGCGGCCTGTCTCTGCGCGTGGGGCGCGCTTGTTTTAATTACGGCCTGCGCGAATTTGGCTCTGAACTCGGTTTGACTGACCAGGCCTTCCGCCTGTTGCCTTTGCCCCGCCGGCTAAAGGTCGGGAGCGAAGCGCTGGCGGAGTTGTTCAACCAGTCCACCGACCAGCGTGTCCATCTCGAAGTGGATGAGAAATATATCTACTGGCATATCGAGCGCTGCCCGATGTGTTGGGAGAGACAGGCCAATGGTCCGTGTTGTGCCCTGGCAGTGGGGTTATTGCAGGAGGCTTTATATTGGGTTAGTGGGGGAAAATACTTCCTGGTCGAAGAGAAAAAATGTATTGCATGTGGTGATAGTACATGTACAATGGTGATCGACCAGACTCCGATGAGTTGACACCATGTTAAAAGTTATCCTTCAGGCTCCCCGACACATTTCCCCCTTTAACGAACCGGCGCGTGATTTGCGCATTCAGAACAAACCGCTCTGGCTCAACCAGCGTGACCTGCTCGCTCCATATGTTGAACGCGAGAAGGAAATTCAGCCCGGTGAGCGCCTGCCAATCTCACACGACCCGATGATCGTTTATCGCGATAATTTATGGTTTGACGAAGGCTATATCACCGAATTCATGCGCCAAGCCATGAAACGTAATCGCGCCGTGCGGGCTGCATTTTCGATAGAAGACGGCGCTTTCCGTGAACACGCCTTGCCGCTTTCGGTCTCCTATACTCAGGCAGTGAAACTCCACTATGCCGATTTGTGGTATTACCCCAAAGGTCCCGAAGCGGACGTGGAGTCGTTAGTCATTGATTCGCAAGCCCGCGAGATAGGCTATTACCACGTCCCGACCTATATGGCGACCGAAAGCGGCAACCTGGTCTATCAGGTCCCATTGCGGGCGATGATGGCGATTGACTGCTGGACGCATGTCTTTATTGCCGACAGTGTCTTCGGTTTATTTGCCCGAGGAGCGCGTTTCGAAGATCGTCTTAAAAAGGATCTATGGTTCAAATTGAAGGTATTGGGGAAGGCACTTTACGAGGGCAAGCAGTTGCTGGAGTGTTCGGAACTGGTCTCGGTAGGCAAGAACTGCGTGATTGACCCCACTGCCATCATTCACGGCCCGACGACCATCGGCGATAACGTGACTATCAATGCCGGGACGGTTATCGAGAACTGCATCATTGGAAGCAATGTCAATGTTGCGCAGGATTGCCAGTTGATGCTATCCGTGGTGGGGGATGGCACCTTCCTGCCGTTCCGTGCTTCGCTCTTCATGACCACCATCATGGAAAATGGCATGGTGGCTCAAAATACGTGTCTGCAAATGTGCGTCATCGGGCGCAATACTTTCATCGGTGCGGGCAATACCTTTACGGATTACAATTTACTCCCCGCACCGATCCGGACGCGGGATGGGCACGATAAACTCTCAGCCTCCAACCGCCGGGTATTGGGTGGGTGTGTAGGGCATAACTGCCGAATTGGGGCAGGATTGATAATCTTCCCGGCCCGTACCATTGAATCAGACGT
>CAIQQN010000055.1 GCA_903873975.1 uncultured Anaerolineales bacterium | reverse complement strand
CTCGAAGACCGCCAGCTTGTCCCCAATATTCCCGGAGCACCCGAAACCGAGGCCTCCCACCATTTGGGCGCACAGGTCGGAGATGATATCTCCATACAAATTGGGCGCCACCAATACGTCATAGTTGTGAGGATTCTTCAAAAGCCACATACAGATGGCATCCACGTTCGCTTCGTCCATTTGTATCTCGGGATACTCCCTGGCAATTTCCTTGGCAATGTCCAGGAACAGGCCGTCGGTGGCGCGTACCACGTTGGCTTTATGCACAACGGTCACTTTCTTGCGGCTGAATTTCCTGGAGAAATCGAAAGCGGCTCGTAGGATGCGTTCGCACCCCTTCCGCGTATTCACCTTGACGGAGATGGCGTACTGGTTTCCGGGCAGATCCTTGAAGGGAGCAAAGGGTTTCGATTCCTGGGCCAGGACCGCAGCCACATTGGCGGGTACCGGGTTGAATTCCACCCCGGCGTACAGGTCTTCCGTGTTCTCGCGGAATATCACCAGGTCGATACCTTCTTTATAATTCAATGGGTTGTGCGGGTAACCCTTGCATGGGCGCAGGCAAACATAGAGGTCAAAGAGCTGGCGCATCCGCACGATGGGTGAACGGTAGATCAGACCATTGCCTTTTAATTCCGGAATTAATTCCGCCTCGGCTGTCTTGACCGGTTTGGAGGTGATGGCGCCGAACATGGCGGCGTCAACCTTCTTCAGCAGCTCAATGGTGCGGGACGGGAATGCATCGCCTTCCTTGCACCAAAATTCCCAGCCGATATCGCCGTGGATGTATTCGGCATTTAAATCGATCTTGTCCAGCACAATTTTCGTCGCCTCGAGCACATCCACCCCCACCCCATCCCCCGGAAGCCAGGCGATTCGATATCTACCTTCTGTTTTCGGTAACTTTTCGTTCATGGTCTGCTCCTGATCGCATTGGATAGTGCGAGTCTTTTAGTTCGTCGAAAACCTATTGTAACAAAAAGGAGGCTGAGGCAAAAGTGACAGATGTCATTCACAAAAAACATCTGTAGCCTCTGGTGTAAATTAAGCATGCAGGGAACTGCGCAAAAGGTTGAATATCAGCAAAAAAGCGGAGCGTTCGGGCCATGCCCGATCATAAAAATACGCCTCCCGGCTGTCTTCGGGAAGCATATTTTCTTAGTTCAAGTATTCAACATAAGGTCGTACAGGCTGTCGCCTGGTCAGGTTCACATTTTGCGGACGTCCATTATTTTAATAACGACGGGCTTGAGAGCCTCCACCACTTTATTCTTGGGGAGATCTTGCACCTTCATGGTCATCTCCCAGATTTCCTCCGGAGTCTCAGAGATTTCGTCGAAGCCCAGGCCGACGATGTTCCCGCCGGCTTTGGTTATCGCACTGCTGACTTTGGCAAAGGTCCCTTTGGCGCCGGAGATGGAAGCGGACACGCGCACGCCCGGCCGCAGCCCTCCGAATAGTGAAATGAACACTTTGAAGAGATCGGTCTCCGTAATGATGCCGACCAGCGCCTTCTCGCGCAGGACGGGCAGGCCGCCGATTTTCTTCTCAACCATGATGCGGGCTGCTTCTTCAACCGGCGTATTCTCGGTGATGGTGATGACCTTGCGGGTCATCACTTTTTCCACCTTAAGCTTCGCCAGAAGCGCATGCATTTCCCAGACATTCAATGTGGTCGCAGGAGAAGGGCTGGCGTATAAGAGATCTCCCTCCGAGACAATGCCAACCAGCTTGCCGCGCGGATCGAGCACCGGCAGGCGATGGACTTTTTTTTCGTGCATCAAATTCAATGCGTCTGGCACAGACATGTCGGTTGTGGTGGTGATGGGTTTCTTGGTCATTTTTTGTTTGACAAGCATGGGTTCCTCCTTATCTTAAATAAGGTCATTAGGAATAGTATATCATAAAGAAAAAAGCCTCTTAATTTAGATGGACAAGAGGTACCAGCTCATCCAAACGGTGAGCATCTGCTCCCGGCGACCTTGCATTTCTACGATTTGCACGGCGATGGACTCGGAACTCAAAAAATGAGGATTTTGCTTGCCATGTGGGTTGCCTCAGATGATAATAGACTAAAAGCAGAGGCAACCTGGTAAAAACTAAGTACATGGAGGCGCGTAATAAACCCTCAAATCCTCCCGATTGGCTTGCCGTATTGCCTGCCTTACAATACCTGCAGTGGCGTTAAAATGAAATCCATTCTCAAAAAATTTCACTTAATCCTGTTCAATTACCGTTGCGGATCGATCCATGCAGAATAACTCACGGGCGATTAATCCAGTCTGGGGATTTCTTTCCGGTTTGACCGCGGCTGCCATCTGGGGCGGCATGTACGTGGTCAGCAAGGTGGTCATGGCAGTCATCCCCCCCTTCTCGCTCATCGTCACGCGCCTGGCCCTGGGCATCCTGACCCTGGCCATCATTGTCGTGGTCCGCAAGGGCTGGAAGGTGAGCACTCAGCAGTTCTGGCAGATCTTTGGCGTGGGATTGGTGGGGTATGGCATCTCTCTTGGCTTTCAATTTGTCGGCACGAACCTTTCCACGGCAGCCAACGGCTCGCTGGTTACTTCCACCACCCCGGCCTTCGTCCTGCTGTTTGCTGCCCTGCTACTGGCCGAAAGGATCACCCTCAGGCGCTTGTTGGCCCTGTTGATCGCCACGGCCGGTGTGGTGGCGGTCATTGACCCGCGCAATGCAGCCCTCTCTCCTCCCTTCTTTTGGGGCAATATTTGCCTGGTGGCCGCGGCTTTGACCTGGGCGTTGTACTCGGTCCTCATCCGCAAAGTCACCCGGGACACCGATGTTCTGACAACCACGCTGATCGCCTTCATCGGCGGCCTGCCGGTCTGCCTGCCGCTCAGCGGCTGGGAAGCGCTTACAGTGCATTTTGGGACCATCAGTGTGGGGGTGGTGGGCGGCGTCCTGTTCATTGGCATCATCTCCACCGCCCTGGCGATGGTCCTGTGGAACACTGCTTTTGCCGTGCTGGACGCCGGAGCTGCCTCGCTGACTTTTTTCGCCCAACCGGTAGTCGGGACCCTGCTCAGCGTGCTCTTTTT
>CAIQQN010000054.1 GCA_903873975.1 uncultured Anaerolineales bacterium | reverse complement strand
TCGCCTACTTTGCCATTTTGCGGGGACGTCACTCCTTCAAGACCGTGGCGCGGATCCGCGAAACCACACAAGTACTGCTGGATGTCTACAACTATCAGGGGAAAATCTGCGTCCATCCGTTGAAGGCCTGGCACCGGTACGCCCCCACCATGTTCCTGCCCCATATTCAGGAAGGGAATAAGTTTGATCCCATCATGAGTAGCGTCGACGCCTCCAACCTCTTTTCCTTTCTGGCCCAAAAGAGTTCTGTGAGCGCCGAACGGAATCTGGATTACTGGGACCGCGTCTTTCTCCAGGCGAAAAGATTGTCGGGCTATCCCGAAGAAGCACCGGAGCGTCACGACTTGGTCGAACGGCTTTCCCGGATCCTCATCGGCAGGGAAAAGCGCATGCTGTCCCTGGTGCGGAAATATTTTACCCTGAAAGACCTCCTGGAGATCAAGGATCGGCTTATCGGTACGGGATTCATCGGCGGAAAAGCCGTTGGCATGCTTCTGGCGCGGAACATTCTGCGGCAGGATACCTCCTTCGATTGGTCGTCTCATCTGGAACACCACGACTCCTATTATATCGGCTCCGATGTCTTCTATTCTTATATAGTACAAAACGGCTGGTGGAAACTGCTCATGGCCCATAAGACCGAGGAGGGGTATTTTGAGGTCGCCAGGGAGCTGAAAAGCATCATGCTGCCCGGGGTCTTTCCCATGGAGGTCAAGGAGCAGTTTCAGCTCATGCTGGAATATTATGGCCAGGCCCCCATTATCGTCCGCTCCAGCAGTCTGCTGGAAGACGCCTTCGGCACTGCCTTCGCTGACAAGTATGAAAGCTTCTTCTGCGTTAATCAGGGCACACCCGAACAGCGATACGAACACTTTGAAGAAGCCGTCCGCAAAATCTTCGCCAGCACGATGAACGAAGACGCCCTCACCTACCGCCTTCAGCGGGGTCTGGACAAACAGGACGAACAGATGGCGCTTCTCGTGCAGCGTGTATCCGGGTCATACCGTAAACAGTACTTCTTCCCGGAGCTGGCCGGGGTCGGTCTCTCTTATAACACCTTCGTCTGGAAACAGGGCATGGATCCCAAGGCAGGCATGCTGCGTCTTGTCTTCGGCCTGGGAACCCGGGCGGTTAATCGTGTGGAAAATGATTACCCGCGCATTGTCGCCCTGGACGCCCCACTGGTTAAATCCCATGCCGGAATTAGCCATGCCCGCCGTTTCTCCCAGCATGATGTGGATATGCTGAATCTGAAAGAAAACCGTTTTCAGTCCCTGCCCCTATCGCAGGTTTTTGAGGAAGGCCTGGAAGCACGGATGGAACTCTTAGGGGTGCGCGATATAGAAGCGTCGGACCAGATGCGGGCTATGGGAAGACCGGCGCGGGATTTCTGGATTCTTACCTTCGATGAACTTCTGTCCACGACCGAATTCCCGACAGTCATGTCCAGAATGCTCAAGACGATTGAAGCAGGCTATGAATATCCTGTGGATATTGAGTTCACGGGAAATTTCAACGTCGAAGGGAAACTGCAGATGAACCTGCTCCAGTGCCGTCCCTTCCAGACGAGGGGACAAAATGTACGGGTGACCATTCCGGAACAGATTCGCGAGGACAGCATCCTGCTGCGGCAGGAGGGTAACTTCATGGGTGGCAGCCTCTCCCAGCCCATTTCACGGATCATCCATATCGATCCTCAGGGTTATACAAAATTGTCCCTCTCAGAAAAATATGACGTGGCACGGCTTGTGGGCCGCTTAAACAAGCTGATCGACAACCGCAAGGATACGCCGACGATGCTGCTGGGACCGGGACGCTGGGGCACTACAACGCCGGCTATGGGTGTTCCGGTGACCTTCTCCGAAATCAATAATATCAGCGTCATCGCGGAAATCGCGTACAAGGACGGCAGTCTTATCCCCGATCTGTCGTTCGGGACCCACTTTTTTCAGGACATCGTGGAGATGGATGTTTTCTATATGGCAGTCTATCCGGATAAGGAAAATGTCTTCTTCAATACCGCTTGGCTGGGATCCCTGCCCAACCGCCTGGCCGACATCTCCGCACGGGACAGCCATTATGCGGATGTAGTTCGCGTATATGATGTTGAGGCGAAAAACCTGAGGCTTCTGTCCGATGTTGTCACCCAGCAGCTGATCTGCTTTACCCAGCCGTAAAAAATTTTATAGACAAACAGCCGCTGTCCAAAGAGAACAGAAACCGTTTGTCTATGATACTCATTGATCCTAAGCAGCCTCTGATTAAACGACGCCGTAGGCCAGCATGGCGTTGGCTACTTTGATGAAGCCGGCGATGTTGGCGCCGGTTACGTAGTCGCCTTTCTTGCCGTAAGTCTCGGCGGTTTCAACGCAGGCCTTGTGGATGCTCTTCATGATGATCAGGAGGCGCTTATCCACTTCTTCGCGTGTCCATGTGAGCTTCATGCTGTTCTGGCTCATTTCCAGACCGGAGGTGGCCACGCCGCCGGCGTTTACGGCCTTTCCGGGGGCGTACAGCATATTGTTTTCCTGGAAAATCTTCACGGCATCCGGAGTGGATGGCATATTCGCCCCTTCGGCAACGCAGATGCAACCATTCTTCACGAGGGACGCGGCGTGAGAGGCGTCGATTTCATTCTGTGTGGCGCTGGGCATGGCGATGTCCACCTTGATGCCCTGGTCGCGGATCACGTCCCAGACGCTGGCGCCTTCGAAACATGCAGTGTTGTATTTATCGGCATATTCCTTGATCCGCCCGCGCTTGACGTTCTTCAGCTCCATGACATAGCGGCACTTCTTAGCGTCGATGCCCTGCTCGTCCACGACGGTGGCGCTGGAATCGCACAAGGTGATGACCTTGCCGCCCAACTGATTGACTTTCTCCACGGCGTACTGGGCCACATTGCCCGCGCCGCTGACGGCGACGATCTTGCCTTTGAAATCAAGGCCGCGCGTGGCCAGCATTTCTGCAGCAAAATAGGTCGTTCCATAACCAGTCGCCTCGGGGCGGATCACGCTGCCGCCGTATTCGAGACCCTTGCCGGTTAGAACGCCTGTATGTTCATTACGGATTTTCTTGTAATAGCCGTAAAGATAGCCGATCTCCCGACCGCCCACGCCGATGTCGCCGGCGGGAACGTCCGTTTCCGGGCCGATATGGCGAAATAGTTCACGCATGAAGGCCTGACAGAAACGCATAACCTCGCCGTCCGACTTACCCTTGGGGTCGAAGTCGGAGCCTCCCTTGGCGCCTCCCATGGGCAGGGTCGTCAAGGCGTTGTTGAAGGTCTGTTCAAAACCTAAAAATTTAATGATCCCCAGATTCACCGAGGCATGGAAACGGAGCCCGCCCTTGAAGGGCCCGATGGCGTTGTTGAACTGGATCCGGAATCCCCTGTTGACTCTGACGTTGCCTTTTTCATCCACCCAGGGAACCCGGAATATGACCGACCGTTCCGGCTCCACGATCCGCTCATAAATATTGGCCTTCACAAACTCCGGATGCCTTTTGGTCGTCGGCTCCAGCGTTTCCATAACCTCTTCCACAGCCTGATGGAACTCCGGCTGGTCGGGATCGATCTGTTTGACTTTGGCAATGACCTCTTGAATGACTGACATAACTATACCCCTTTTGAGATGGAATGTTATTATCGCTTCTTGCCCCCATGAGAATAATCCCCACCTTGTTCACATATGGCGTGCCCTTACACGGCATCTCAACATTTTGGGGCTGAATCACCTCTGACTGCAACTTCAAAATTTCACAGGCTGCTATCAGTAATATAGTTTTTAACGCAAATATAGTGCCAAGAAGGCATTGCTGTATTGATGAATTGAAATCATTGAAGATCAATAGTAAGGATTCCAGCATGAATGATGAATTAAAGTTACATTATTGTGCTTTATTTAGAGTAAAAATACAAATTTGTAACTATTGACAACATGGTGCCCGCAGAACAATCATAATTACCTTGTGATTATAAGCAGTTAAATATTTACCGATCACTTCCTTTGAGGAATGAATTTTGCAATTTTAAATTACACGGGTTTATTAAGGTGACCCATGATTTGAACTTAATTGCATGATTGAGGAGGTGAGTCATGGTAATCAATTTGTCTGCTGTCCGTTGGGGTCCTCAATTTCTAGTGCCTACTATTGCTATAAAAAAATATTATGGATGCATAGTCCTCAGAGAGAATTATGATGATGAATTACTGAAAAAGGACTTTGAAGCGCTGCGC
>CAIQQN010000053.1 GCA_903873975.1 uncultured Anaerolineales bacterium | reverse complement strand
GTCTGCAGGAGACTTTTGCAGCCCTGAAACACTACAACTACAGGCTGTGGTTTTCCGGTCAGATGGTGTCTTTGATGGGTACCTGGATGCAGAGCACAGCTCAGGGATATTTGATATACCAATTAACCGGTTCTCCCGCCTACCTGGGTTTGGTGGGATTCGTGGGCGGCCTGCCCGCCTGGCTGTTTACCCTGTTTGGTGGGGTGGTTGCTGACCGCATCTCCCGCCGGAATATGATGGTTATTACCCAGACTGCCATGCTGGTGCTGGCATTTATCCTGGCCGCATTGACGTTTACAAATGTGGTTCAACCCTGGCATATTATCGTGCTAGCGTTCCTGCTAGGGGTGGCCAATGCTTTTGACGCACCGGCGCGCGTTGCTTTCGTGACAGAACTGGTCAGCCGCGATGATATGACCAATGCCATTGCCCTCAACTCGACTATGTTCAACATTGCCACTGTGGTTGGCCCGTCAGTGGCTGGGCTGACCTACGCCGCTTTTGGTCCGGCGTGGTGCTTCACCCTGAATGGTATTTCTTTTATTGCCGTGATCGTCGCTTTATTGTTCATGCATATCAAACCAATTGTCCAGCCGCCTCGCCGCGCCACCGTGTTGGCGGATTTGAAAGAAGGCTTGCGCTACGTCTTCTCGCACAGTTTGATCCTTAGTTTGATCGGTTCGATTGGCCTGGTCAGCATCTTCGGGATCGGGATGTTGACTCTTCTACCGGCTTGGGCAACCGACATCCTGCATGGCAATGTAACCACCAATGGCTGGTTGGTATCGGCGCGAGGCTTCGGGTCGTTGGTCAGTGCGTTGATGCTTGCCTACCTGGGCAGCCGCAGGTATCGGGGGAAACTCTGGACAGTTGGCGCGTTCATCATGCCGGGGATGTTATTCATATTTGCTTGGATCCGCTGGCTGCCGCTGGCGCTGGTGGCGCTGGTGGGGGTTGGCTGGAGTTTCATGATGATCATGAATAACAGCAACGCAATGATGCAATCCCAGGTGCCGGACCATTTACGCGGGCGGGTGATGAGCGTGTATACTCTGGTCTTCTTCGGCTCGATGCCGCTGGGATCATTATTCGCCGGATCTTTCGCCCAGAAGTTCGGCGAACCGCTGACCGTTATGCTGGGCGCAGGGGTTCTGATGGTGCTGGCAATCGCCTCATGGATCTTTCTGCCGGGTATCCGCCGGCAGGAGTAGAATCAGGAACGGGAAGGGGAAGGTTTAGAACATTTCGGGGAGCGGTTTATACACTGCTCCCCGAAGATTTTTCACAAGCTCTATAGTTTTCCGAAGGCCACCCCTTTGTATGACCATCCGCAGGCTGCGACGGTCTCTTGGATGGGTTTCTTGAGTTCATTCGTGTTGAAACGGTATTTGTAGACCTGCCCCGGTGCAAGGTCTTCGGTGAAGGCGTAGGCGGCCCCAAACTCGACCGAGGTCATCTGTCCCTTGAACAAACTTACCGCCAACGACAGGCTTGGCACGCCTGCCCGCCATTCCACCGTGTACTCGTGGTCCTGGGCGCGCAGTTCAAGCTTCTGCGGGTCGAGTTTCAGATAGATGCGGAAGACTTTGGTCAGGTTGGCCTTGGCAAAGATCTCATACCAGGTGGCCTCAACGATCTTCCACTCGGCGATCAGGTCCACGTTTTCGGCGCGGCCTTCCACGATGCGGTAGGGGGCGGTTGAACGGTTGAGCGCCAGCAGCCGGGTCAGTACATCCTGCGGCGGAAGCGCCGGCACCTTCAAAGCGGGTTTCTTTCCGAATAATCCCATTGCTAATCTCCTTTGGTTGATTTTTCCCGAATATATCATCGCTTCGCTCGAAATGGTAGAGGCGCGGGGATGAACTTCGTGTACAATAGGAAAAATGGAGGAAGCTGTATGCCCAAACGACTTGTAGTGGTGGCCGGTAACATCGGGGCTGGAAAAACCTCGCTCACAGAGCGAATCGGCTCGCGGCTGGGCTGGCGCACGGATTTTGAGTCCGTGGCCGATAACCCCTACTTGTCGGATTTTTACGCCGACATGCGCGCATGGTCGTTCCACCTGCAAATCTATTTCCTTGGTCACCGCGCAGACCAGTACCTGGAGGCGGCGCGCGACCCGCGTTCTTCCATCCTCGACCGGACCATTTACGAGGACGCCTACATTTTCTCGCGTGCTTTGCACCATATGGGCAACCTGGCCGAGCGCGACTATCTGGCTTATCGCAAGCTGTTCGATTTGGTGGTGGGCAGCCTGCCGTCGCCAAACCTGCTCGTGTATCTCAAATGCCCGGTGGAAGTACTGATGGCGCGCATCCAACGCCGTGCCCGAAACATGGAGACCGGTATTTCCGCCAGTTATCTTTCCCTGCTCGATTCATTCTATGAAGAATGGCTGCGCGCTTTTGACCTGTGCCCTGTGCTCACCATCCGCACTGACGACCTGGATTATGTCAACCAGCCCATGGCGCTGGAGATTGTGGTGGAACGTATCCAGGAGCGGCTGGGTGGCAAGGAGGAAATTGACTTTCGCGGCAGGTAGACCTGGTCGGATTTTGGAGAACTCAATGAAAAACTGGAAGGTCATTTTGCTTGTTACTGGCATTTTGCTTCTCATCGCTGCTTTTGCGGTCTACGCGGCGCGGATCGCATCCTGCTACCCATCGATGAACATCTATGCACAATTCATTCCGGAACAAGTCAAAGGCTTCCGGGAGAGCTGCAAATTGGATTCTCCTCTGACCACCCAATTCAAAGATTTCCTGGTGCTGTTCTTTCCGGGAATTATCCTGTTCTCGGCTTACTGGTTGTGGACGCGACCCAGGGTTAAAAACCGCCGCGCCGGACAGTTGAGCGCGTTCCTGCTGCTCTTGATGTTCGACAGCTTACTGGTAATGCTTTATGGCCTGCTTGGGTACCCTGCACCGGGGATCGCCAACGCCCCGGCAGCCTGGGCGGTGGAAGCCATCGCTGCGCTCGGTTTCTTGTCTTATCTGGCTGCCCTGGCGCTCTGGCATTGGAAGCGCTGGGGATTGCTACTCTTCCAGGGCGCTTCGATTGCGCTGGCCGCCTTCATCCTGCTGGGCGGCGGGTCGCTTATCCTGGCGGCGGTGATCGCCGGCGGGGTGGTTGTCCTGTCGCTGCTCCTGCGCCCGGTGCGGAACCAGATGGAATAATTGGAATTGTTACCGAAGAATAAACTGGCGACTACCAGCCTGACCCTTGGTCTGGTCGGGTGGGCAATTTACCTCCTGCAATGGTGCTTTGACTTGACCCTTGGCCTGTTGCTGGCCGCTTTTACCGCCGGGACGAGCGCAGTCTGTTCGACGATACTGGATGTGGCTCCTTTTGTGCTCTGGCTGGCCGGATTCGTGACAGGTCATACAGCGCTCAGTCAGATCAAACGCAGCGGCGGTCCCGGCCGCGGTCGGGCAGACTGGGGGCTGGTGTTGAATTATTTTGGTCTGTTCTTTATTGTAATCTTCACCATTATTGTCGTTATCTTGCTTGCCACCGGCGTTGGCATGGGCGTATTGGATAAAGTATTGCCCTCACTCCATAAATAGTTGGTGGCATTTCACGGCACTCGCGCCAGAGACCAGGAGAACGGCATACAAAACAAAGTCGTGCAAATTCAAGCCAGGGATCCGATGATCGTTGCGTCGTGTGGCGTGAATTGCAGCCTGTGCCGCGCATACATTCGAAATCACCAACCTTGCCCCGGTTGCCGAGGAAGTGACAATCATAAGTCGAATGCATGCCTTACTTGTGTCTTAAAGAATTGTGAAGGACTTGCTGCTGGCGGTCATCGGTTCTGCTTTTCCTGTGCCAAGTATCCCTGCGCTGATCTGCTTCACCTTGACGGTCGCTACCGGACAAGATACGGAGTAAACGTCATAGTAAATCTAGAGCGCATCCGGGCCGTCTGAGTGAGGCGTTTCATCGCTGAGGAAGCAATCAAGTGGACCTGCCCAGAATGTGGCTCCCAACTTTGCATGCACAAACCGCAGTGCATCAACTGCGGCCACACGTGGCAGGTTAAATAGTGCTGGCAATCAATGTACGGGAGAGAAAACGATGCCTGAAATAATAGATCCCAACGATTTTTTACCCCGCTACCATCAATTGGCAAATATCTTGCGCGAGCAGATTTCAAATGGCAAGCTTGAAGCGCATCAACCCATCCCTTCCGAGCGGCAACTGGAAATGATCTATTCGGTCAGCCGGACAACCATCCGCCAGGCGATTGACCTGCTGGTGCGTCAGGGCTTTTTATACCGTGAGCACGGCCGGGGAACTTATGTTTCGCCGCAGAAACTGCAAAAAGGGATTTCCGAACTGACCAGTTTCACTGAAGATATGAAGCAGCGCGGACTTGTTCCGGGACAGAAGATACTGGAGATCGGCTATATTCAGCCGCCCGAAAAGGTCCGCCAGCATCTGGAGCTTCCGGAAGGATCCGGCCAGGTCCTGCGCATCGAGCGAATACGCCTGGGGGATGGCGTGCCCATGGGATTGCAAACATCCTTTTACGGTTTGACAGGCGAGCAGACGATTACGCAGGAGGAGTTGGAAGAGGTAGGTTCGATTTACAGGATCCTGCAGGAGAAATTCCACCTCATCCCAACCGAGGCGGACGAGACCCTGGAAGTGACCCTCGCAACGCCGCGCGAAGCCTCACTCCTGCAGATCGAACCAGGCAGTCCCTTGCTGCTCAGTGAACGCACCACCTATTCCCAATACCGCCGCGTTATCGAATTTGTCAAGATTCTGTATCGAGGGGATCGCTATCGCTATCTTGCCAAACTAACCCGCTGACCCGCGAGGCGATCGAACATTATGTTCCCCAACTTATGCAGAGGATGGAGCTCCAAGGGAAAAAACCAACTATCGGACAGCCGATGAAAAACTTCGCTAAATATGGAGCTACAGGGACTTGGGCCGTGGAACCGTTAGAAACCCTTTTGCTTAAGGGCCAAGAAGAGGGTGAATTCAGAATACTTGGCACCCGGGTATTGGTAGTGACCATTATTTGAATGAGTGGACGCTCTACGCTCCCTGATGGAAATCCAATAGATGCAAGAATTAAGGCCATCACAGACTCACCAGGAATAGACCATGGAACAACCCCAACCTGTGCGCGGAATATCGAACCCGCATGGTATGCGCACCTTCTTCACCATCTGGTCCGGCCAGCTTGTATCGCTGATCGGTTCACAGCTTACCGGCTTTGCAATGGGCGTGTGGGTCTACGAGCAGACCAGGTCAGTGCTGCTTTTGGCGTTGGTGCAGGTTGCGCAACAGGCGCCCTACGTGCTGCTCTCGCCCATCGCCGGTGTCTTTGCCGACCGTTGGAACCGGCGCACCGCCATGATCGTCAGCGATTTCGGCGCCGGGCTGGCAGTGCTGGCAGCCGGAGGTCTTTATCTGACCCACCACCTTCAGATTTGGATGGTGATCCCCATCAATCTGTGGATGACATCCTTCCAAACCTTAATGTGGCCTTCCTTCACTGCCTCGGTGACACTGCTGGTTCCAAAACAGCACTACGGGCGGGCCAACGGCTTTGTGCAGTTGGGCGAAGCGCTGCCGCAGATCGCCGGGCCAGCCCTGGCTGGGGCTCTGTATGTGGCCATCCACCTCGGCAACATGGCATTGATCGACTTTACCTCTTATGCCTTTTCAGTGCTGTTGATGTTGTTATTCGTGCACATCCCCAATCCCCCGCCCACAACCCAGGGCCAGGAAGCTAAAGGCTCGCTCTGGAAAGAGATGCGCTTTGGTTGGGATTACATCACCGCCCGTAAAGGCTTGCTGGCGCTGCTGCTCTTCTTCCTGGCGACCAATTTTCTCTCAGGGGTGATGAGCCCGCTGCTTGTCCCGCTGATCCTGGATAACTGGGATGCCAGCACGCTGGGTTATCTCAGCACCATGATGGGAGTGGGCATGCTGGTGGGCACACTGGTGATGAGCGCCTGGGGCGGCGGCAAGCGCAAGATTTACACCCTGTTGGGGGCTGCCCTCCTCAGCGGTCTGTTCCTCAGCGCCGTGGGTCTGCGCGCTTCGATCCCGTTGCTTGCCGTCTGTGGGATAGCTGTAATGTTCTTCAGCCCCTTCACGAATGCCTGCAGCCAGGCCATCTGGCAGGCCAAAGTTGCCCCGGATCTCCAGGGGCGCGTGTTCGCTTTTCGGCGCACCATTGCCTGGTCATCTGGCATCATTGCTCCACTGCTGGCCGCGCCTCTGGCGGATTACATTTTTAAGCCCTCCATGGCAGTTGGCGGTGCGCTGGTCCCCATACTTGGCCCCGTTTTCGGCTATGGCGCCAGCCGCGGAATTGGGGTGTTGATCAGCCTGGTGGGCCTGCTTATGGCAGGTGTGTCCGTTATCGCCTTGCTTACCCCACTCGTCCGGCGG
>CAIQQN010000052.1 GCA_903873975.1 uncultured Anaerolineales bacterium | reverse complement strand
CGTCGAAGACGCCCTCTCCGCTACCCGCGCGGCCATTGAAGAAGGCATCGTCCCCGGCGGTGAAATCGTCTTCATCAACGCTGTCGCAGCTCTCGACAAGGTCAAGATAACCGGTGACGATGAAAATATCGGCGTTGTCATTGTCCGCAAGGCGCTGGAAGCCCCCATCCGCAAACTGGCTGAGAACGCCGGCCAGGATGGCGCGGTCATCATCGAGAATGTCCGCCGCCTTGCCAAGGCACAGGGCAACAAACACCTTGGCTACAACGTCATTACGGGCGAGTACACTGACATGCTCAAGGCAGGCGTGATTGACCCGCTGAAAGTCGTACGCGGTGCCCTCGAAAACGCCGCCTCCATTGCTGCCATGATCCTGACCACCGAGTGCCTCATCACTGACGTCCCCGAAAAGGAAAAGTCCTCCCCAATGATGCCCCCCGGCGGCGGAATGGATTACTAAACCACGTACCCTTATAAGGGCGACCAGCCGGTCGCCCTTATATTTTTAATTGGTATAATCCTGACCAATGGCTTTCTCAATACCGAAACATATCCTTGCTCCCCTCACGTTTCTCATCACCCTGGCCCTTACCGCCTGCGGTCTGGACCTTGGGCCTGTTCCTACTCTTACGTCTATCCCAACGTCCATCCCAACACTGATCCCAACGCCGACCGAGACTCCGGTCCCGCAGGCGGCCAGCGTCAATGGGGAGGGCATACCTGCTGTTGAATTTGAGGCCGAACTGGCTCGTTATCAGCAGGACCAGGCCAGCCTGGGGAACACCGTCAGCCTGGAGACGGCCACCCAAGCTGTTTTAAACGATATGATTGACGGCCTCCTGCTGGAGCAGGGTGCGGCTGCCAACGGTTTTATTGTCGATGACACCACAGTGCAGAGTCGGATCGACGCTCTGACCACCCAAGTGGGGGGGGCGGATGCACTGGCGGCCTGGGAATCTGCCCACGGGTACACTGATGCAGATTTCCGGTCCGCGTTGCACCACCAGATTGCCTCCGCCTGGATGCGCGACCAGATTGCCGCGTCTGTCTCCAGTACCGCAGAGCAGGTACACGTTAAACAGATTCTGCTCTATAATGCAGGGGAAGCACAACAAGCGCTCGGTTTTTTACAGGCCGGCTGGAATTTCGATGACTTGGCTGCCCAGTATGATCCAGTGACAAAAGGCGAATTAGGCTGGTTCCCGCGCGGCTATCTTCCCGCCCAGGACATTGAAGAGGCAGCCTTTTCCCTCCAGCCTGGCCAGTACAGCGTGATTATCCAGGATGACACTGGATATCATATCCTGTACGTTGTGGAACGTGACCCTGCCCGCCTGCTTTCACCGGATGCCTTGTTGACCCTCCAGGAACGCGCTGTGCAAAGCTGGCTGACCCAACAACGGAATAAGAGTTCAATTCTTTTTGCGCCCTGACGTGTGAAGGGAAAATGATTTATGGACAATTTTGAGCTCAAGCCTGAACGGAAGAAGATCAACTGGAAGCCGCTGTTTTGGAATTTCCTGACCGTGGTAATATTGCTGGGCAGTTGTTGCCTGGTATATTATTTTTGGACCATCTTCAACAACCCGAACTCGCCTCTTAACCCCTTCCCCCCCCCTGCGCCACTACCCACTCTCTATCCGACAGCTGGTAACCAGACGGCTACTTCCACCAGTACCGTCATACCTCAACCCAGTACCTGGACTCCTACCACGACGATCCAGCCTTCGCCTTCCCGCACCAAAGCCCCTACGTGGACACCTCTCCCGCAGATGATCACTCCATCCATGACACCTACCCCCACCATCACTTCCACTGAAATCCCACCAACCATTGCTTCCACTGGAACCCCACCAACCATCACTTCCACTCCTATGCCGGCTTCAGCGCAGATCACTTATACGGCGAGCACTGACTTCCATCCCGATAAAAATTGTAATTGGTCAGGCGTAGCCGGAAAGGTGTTGGGAACTGACAGCACACCGCTTCAATTCCTGGAGATTCAACTGGGTGGCACTTTGGATGGACAGAACATCAGTTTCTTAACAACGAGTGGAAAGGCTCCGTTGTATGGGCCGTCTGGTTTTGAATTTATCCTCGGCGATCATCCCATCGCTTCCACCCATAAGCTTTGGATCCAGTTGTTAGATAACACCAGCAAGCCATTGACCGAAAAGATTTATTTTGACACCTACAACGGGTGTACCCAAAACCTGGTGATGGTTAAATTTACCAAAATCCGCTGATGCATTGATACCCTAAAGAACGCGGCCAATGAGCCGCGTTCTTTTTTTTGTTTCTCGGATGGTATATATAAGCTAAACCGCTACAGTCCAATGAGCGTACTTGGGATTATTGCCTCGCACAACCTCCAGATATAACTTGCGCAATTGTTCGGCAATGGGTCCCATTTCGCCTTTCCCGATCGGCCGGTAATCCACCCTTGTTACCACGGTTACCTGCGCGGCAGTTCCGGTCAGGAACAACTCTTCGCAGATATAGGCTTCCGTACGGTCAATGGGGCGTTCAACCACCGCTAGCCCCAGTTCATTTTTGGCCAGTTCCATCACCGAGCGGCGGGTGATGCCCTCCAGAATGTTATCGGTCACTGGTGGGGTGACCAGGATACCATCGCGGACCATGAAGATATTCATGGCACTGCCCTCGGTCAGGTGGCCTTCCTGGGTCAGGACCAGCGCCTCGTCAAAACCGGCGTGTGCCGCATCGGTTTTGATCAGTGCTGAACTGGCATATGCACCGCTGATCTTACCACGCGCCGGGATCATATTATCGTCAATTCGCCGCCATGAAGAAATCGTCACATGGGCGTTTGTATCGTTCTTGATATACTGGCCAAATGGCAGGGCGAAAATGGTCAAATCCTCTTTCAAATCGTGCAGGCGTACGCCAATCCTTTCCTCCGCTTTATAAGCCAGCGGTCGGATGTATATATCCTGCTCGTAGGCATCGCGGCGCAGCAGTTCGAGGGTCAGGTCGGTCAGGCTTTCAGGGGTGTGTTCGAATTCCATGCACATTATCCGGCACGAATTAAGGAAGCGGCGGAAGTGGTCCCGGGGACGAAAAACAAATAGGCGTTTCTTCTCTTCGTTCCAGTAGCCGCGCATACCGCCGAAAACAGCGGTGCCGTAATTGAGCGCATGCGTGGCAACTCCGACTTTCGCTTCGGAGTAGGGGACAATCTTGCCTTGGAAATACGCGTTCTTGGGTAGATCCACAGACAATCCTCCTTGATATGAAATTGGATGCAGACATTATACCGCCACTTACTGACCTGAAATCTGCCGCACAATGGAGCGGGAGTGCGTTGCATCCTTGACGAAAAAATACCTTTCCGTTAAAATCATTTCGATATATATCTAATTGATTTTATGAGGGTGAAACCATGGAAGACAACAACGAAATGCTCGACTTTGTCAGAGCCCTGGCACATGCTGACCGGTTGAAAATTGTCGGCATGTTAGCCCAGAAGCCGGCCCATCTGGCAGAGATCACGGAAGGGTTATCCCTGCCCATTCGCGAGATGTTCAATCACCTGGCTTTTCTGGAATATGTCGGCGTGGTGCATAAAAAAGACGATATGTACGAACTGGATACAGATGGGTTGGAAAGGCTCGCCCGCCGCCAGTTCAAGGGCACCCGCCCGGCCTACGCCCCCGAACCGGACCTGGAAAAGAACCGGCAAAAGGTCCTGGCAACGTTCCTGAACGCGGATGGGACGATCAGGCAGGTACCGAACTCCAGGACGCAAGCCGCGAAATTCCACGTTGTCTTGGAGTACATCCTGGCCGCATTTGAACCCGGTGTAGTTTATACCGAGAAGGAAGTCAACAGCATCCTCCTTCGCTTTAACGAGGATGTATCCGGGTTACGGCGTGACTTGATTGATGTTGGGATGCTGGCTCGTGAACGCGACGGGTCGAAATATTGGAGGCCGGAATGAGCGAAGAAAACAAAGAACTGCTTGCTTTCTTCAAGGCTCTCGCAGACGCCAACCGGCTGAAGATTGTCGGCCTGCTGGCGCAGCGTCCTTACAGCGGCGAAGAGCTGGCTGCCCTGCTGGGACTGAAAGCGTCCACTATCTCCCACCACCTTTCCAGGTTGGCGGGGGTGGGGCTGGTATCGGCGCGGGCCGAAGGTTACTATAGTGTCTACCATTTGGAAGAAGCGGCGCTGCAGAAAACACGCCTGCTCTTCTCACGCACTGACCTGGTCTCGGTGGCCGCCGGGGTGGATGTGGATGGCTACGACCGGAAAGTGATCCGTGATTTCACCCGCCCGGATGGTAGTCTGAAAGAGATCCCTGCCCAGCGTAAAAAGCTGGAAGCCATCCTGCGCTATGTTGCCCGTGATTTCGAGCCAGGGAAACGCTACAGCGAGAAGCAGGTGAATGAAATCCTGTCTCGTTATCACGAAGACACCGCCTCTCTGCGGCGCGAACTGGTGGGAGCAAAGTTGATGGAACGCGAAGGCGGAGGGGGAGAATACTGGAAGACTGATAAGTAACTAGTCGGGGCGACCACACCGTCCTTGATGAGAAGCTGGCCGCCCCGAACATTTCTATGTTTTACGAGAATTCAATGGAATATTCTCTTGCCCCGCCAGCACTTTCCCCAGCGGTTCCGCCTTCAGCGCCATCACCCGGCTGTTGGTAAAATAGCCAAAATCGAAATTGGTCATCTCACCCGCCTGTTTGCCGGGGATCGGCATCAGCCGCGCGGTGAGGGGTTTGTCCAGGCGCAGGGCCAGGGCGGAAAGGTCCAGCAGCAGGGCGGCGATTTGCCCGGAGGTGACATCTCCCGGCAGAGGGACGGTGTCCAGCCCAGTCCCACACACAGCCGAATAGAGCAGCAGGTCTTTGATGGTCAGCCTCCCCTCGGCGGCACGTTCGGCAAGTATGGCGTCTTCCAGCACAGGCATCATCAGCCCGGAGAACCCGGCATGCGGGAAGCGCGCCTGGTCCATCGCATCGGTCAGGATGGCCGCAGCGGCCAACGAGCCGTGCAATCCCACCTTTAGCACACCCATCCGTTCGAAGGCCGCTCCCAGGGAGCGGGCCTCTTCCGGGAAGGGAGCCAGGGAAAAGTCGATCCCGCTAAATTTGACCAAGTATTTAAACTTCAATATATCAGCTATTTTCGCCAGCGTTTTGGCATTTTCTTCCAGCATGGCGATCAAGGCGTTCCTGCCAGCCTCGATCGTTTCTGCATTTTCAAAAGCCTGGACGGCCGCATCGGCGGTTTCCATGGCAAGTGCAAAGGCCGG
>CAIQQN010000051.1 GCA_903873975.1 uncultured Anaerolineales bacterium | reverse complement strand
CTGTCATCAAGAAACGAATGGGAAAATTTTCCATACGAGCCTCCTATCCGGCAGAAACCACCGCATCGGTCGGGTCGTCCAGTGTGACCGTCTGTCCGTCGGGGAAGACGACCACTGTCCGGTCTGCATGGCGGGTAATGGTCAGACCCCTATATTTTACCGTAACTGGCCAGGGAAAAGGATTCTTTCCACTTAAAATGACCTTCTTTGGCGATTCGATCCGGACCCCGAGCGCTCCCAGGAACAAGCCCAGCGGCGCGAGTCCCTGGACCGGATTCCGTTCCCCGATGCCTGCCCCGCTTTCGGCGTGGTAGGCACGCGCAAAGGCGTGCTGCTGCTTGAGATTCTGGATGACCGCCGCCATCAACCGCGTTATCAACTGGGCTGCCTCCGCCCGCAGACCGTAGCCCAGCAGCCCCTCGCCAATGAGGACGTTCCAGGGCAGGTTAATAGATTGGCAAAAGGGAGCGGATTCCCGGTTTTGGGAGGCTGCACCCCGTGCTGGAACCGGGACTACTTCGCATGCCGGGACGCCGAACGGTCTCCCGAACCGGCCGGCGGCCAGCAGGGTCTGGTTGACCATGTTCAAGAGGCGGCGTGAGTCGGGGATCCCCGCCCACAGCGGCAGGAAAAGAGTCACGTCTTCAGCGGAGAAGTCCATTACGGATACCGAAACCCGGTCGCGTTTTTCCAACCCAGCCACTTCGATCTCAGCCACGCTGGTGTAGACCATCCGGGTGGTGGCGACAGCCAGCCCGACACCCCACTGAAAGTCCTTGCGTTCCAGGCGTTCGGTCTGGGAGGCCTCGCCATTTTGCCCGCGCAGGCTTACTTCCGGCCGGCGGGTTGTTTCCCCCTTCATTTCAAGCCGGACAAGCAGGCGGACGGGCTGTCGGAGGATCTGGCTGAAGGCGAGAATCCCCGCCCCGCGCCGGGTGCCGAGCAATTTCCCCGCCGGGCTGCGGTGGGTGTCCCGGTCGCGGAGATGGTAGAGCGCGGCGTTGGCGTCCCAGCATTCTTCGGTCAGGGTGCGCAAACGCCCGGATTCCATCTCCCACTGGGCGCGGTTTTCAGGCTGATTGAGCGCCTCGGCGATATGCGCAAGTGCTTGGGCTTCCCGGCACAACATGGCAACCAGAGCCGGGCTTTCAGCGCTGGAGATCTCAGCCCCCTGCCCGCCTGCCTGCCAGACGGTGAAGGCTGGGTTGTCTTCGAAACTGGTCTGCAGCGGATGATCCCATTCAGGGAAACCGTCGCCGTCACGGTCGCGAGACCGGTCGAACCAGCAGCGATTGAAGGCCTCCAGCCCGGGCTGGACTTCCCGCAGGAAATCCATGTCACGAGTCTGCAGGAAGGTCTGCCAGGTAAGGCTTGCCAGGAACGGGGCGGCCAGCCAATGCCCGCGTTGACCAGCCAGACCGGGCTTGCAGTCCACCGTTCCATCCTCGGACTGGACCGCGAGGAAGTTGCGCGCCAGGCCGGCAGCCAGTTCCGGCGCGCCGGGCAGCAGGCTGGCAAGGGCGTAGGATTCGAATGGCGATTGTCCGCTCCACAGATGGGGATAATCACTGCCATCGCCGCGCGGCGAATAACCCTGGTCTGGCTGGCGGGTGAGCACAAAGGATGGATTGGGAAGGTGCTGGCTGGGGCCAAAGAACAGGCCAAAGGCGGTCTTCTGGCTGAGGGCGAATGCCGCGTCCCAGTCCGGGTCGCCAGTGTGGACATCGATGGTCTGGGCGGCATTGATCATTTCGATCTTTGCCTGTTCGGACTCCCAGGGACGGGTCACAGTACGGCGCGCCAATTCGAAGGATTCTTCCGTTTTGGCAAGGGCAGCCTGAGCCCAGGTCAGTGTGCGAGTATTTCCGGCAGCCAGGGCCAAATCGAGACCCAGGGATGGGTATGGTCCTGGTCCGGGCTGGGGTCCGCCGGTTAGGAAGATGACCGGCGCGAGATTCGCGCTGTGCCCAGCCAGGACATTCACTGATTGACTGGAGAGCGGGGCGAGGCTTTGTCCCTCCAGCGGGACGAGTTGCCCGCACAGTTCGAGCAGGAGGTTGACCGGTCCGCCGCTGTGGTTGGTGATGGCGAAACGCCCGGCAATGGTGTGCGAATCGGGAGCCCAGTATTCGGCCACCACGTCTATGCAGGGGATAGGGGAAAAAGCGAGCGAGAGGAAATTGGGGAAGAATCGGCACAGGCGCGGCGGCAGGGGGAAAGCAGCCGGGTCGGTAATGGACTGGCCACCGAGGGTGAAGCGAGGGAAGAGACGCATCATGCAGGCACGCAACCCATAGGTGGTGCGCAGGGACAGAGCAGGCGGGTCACCGCCGCTGGTTTCGAGTTCCCAGATGTGGTCGTTGGCATAGTCGGGGGTGCACAGGCGAAAATCTGACGCCAGGGTAAGGGCAAGCGGGTCACCGGGGCCGAGAGTCCAGTTGCGCATAAAACAAGTATACGGTTGTTTTAGCCGGAGGTCAAAGGATTTGTGCTAGAATAATTCAAATCCTGCGAGGAACAATGCCAGACCCTGAAGAACCCAGCGATAAATTTCGCCGCCTGCTGGACTCCGAAGCCGAGACACAGGCCGAACCGCCTGCCGAGGGGTTTACACCCGGTGGCGGGAAGCGCTCCATCCGCCACCCGGCGGTGGATGAGAAAGGTATGCCCTTGCCGCGTCGTGTGGAAGAGATCGACATGGGAGCGACGCGCGTTGGCCAGGCGGCTTATGAGCACCCCCCCGTACCGACGACGCGCCGCGCGACGAAGACCCGGCGTGTGCTTCCCGCACGCCGCCAGCCTTTCAACTGGTCGAAGGCAGGCGGTTACCTGCTGCGCGGATTGATCATCAGCACCTTTGTCATCGCGGCACTTGGGCTGGTCCTGGCGGCGGTCGGGATTTATGAGTATTACTCTATCGCCGCCACCCTGCCCAGCGTGAGTGACTTGCAGCAACGCGCTTCGCAGTTTGAGACGACACACATCCTTGACCGCAATGGGGATATCTTATACGAAATCAACGACCCGAACGCGGGCCGCCGCACGTACGTCCCGCTGAATGAAATATCTCCCTACCTGGTGGCGGCAACGCTTTCCACCGAAGACAAGGATTTTTACACGCACGGCGGATTCGACCCGCTTGCCATCTTGCGCGCCTTCTGGCAAAACATCACCAGCGGCGAGACCGTCTCTGGCGCTTCGACCATCACCCAGCAGTTGGCGCGGGCTTTGCTCTTAACACCCGAGGAACGCGACCAGCAGACCTACATGCGAAAAGTACGCGAGGCCATCCTGTCTACAGAAATCGAGCGCCGCTATAGTAAAGACGAGATCCTTACACTCTACCTCAACGAAATCTATTACGGCAACTTGTCCTATGGTGTGGAAGCCGCCGCTGAGACCTATTTCGGCCAATCTGCCGGCCAGTTGACCCTCGCTGAAGCGGCTTTCCTGGCTGGCCTGCCGCAGGCCCCATCGGTGTATGATATCTACACCAACCGGGACATCACCATGGTCCGCTATCAGAATGCCATTATGGGAATGCTCGCATTGAGCAGTGAACGGCACTGTATCTACGTCAGTAACGCCCCTGAACCGGTCTGTGTGGACGGGACAGCCGCGGCGGCCGCCATCCAGGAAATTCAGAACCGGACCTTCACCCCGCCCACAATCAACATGCGTTACCCGCACTGGGTGCAGTATATCCGTACCCTGCTCGAAGAGCGCTTCGACCCGCAGACGATCTACCGCTCCGGTTTTACCATCTACACCACGCTCGATCCGGACTTGGAAGATGCAGCCCAGCAAGCAGTCGCGGCCCAGGTGGCGGCCTTGACGGACAAACACGTCACAGACGGGGCGCTGGTGGCGATCAAACCATCCACGGGAGAAATCCTGGCTATGGTCGGTTCGCCTGATTTCTACAATGATGCTAACGCCGGGCAGATTAACATGGCAGTCAGCGCCACGCGCCAGCCTGGTTCTTCCATCAAACCCTTTACCTACCTGGCTGCCTTCGAAAAAGGATGGACTCCCGCCACGCTCATCTGGGATGTGCCTTCGGAATTCCCGCCCTCCGGCCTGCCCAATGATCCAAATCCGCCTTACGTGCCGACCAACTTCGATCACAAATTCCACGGCCCGCTCACCATCCGCGAGGCGCTGGCAAACTCGTACAACGTCCCGGCGGTCAAAGCGTTGCAATTCGTCGGCGTTTATGATGACCTGACCACACCGCAGAAAGATGGGCTGGTTGGCATGGCCGAGCGCATGGGCATTACCAGCCTGACGCGCGCTGACTACGGCCTTTCACTTACCCTGGGCGGCGGCGAAGTCAGCCTGCTGGAGATGACGGGCGGGTACGCCGTCATTGCGAATGGAGGGTTAAGGGTCCCGCCCGTGGCGATCACGAAGATCGTGGATTTCCAGGGCAACGTGATTTACCAGTACCAGCCCCCGGCCGGCGAACAGGTCATCAGCCCCGAACACGCTTTCCTGATGTCCTCCATCCTCTCCGACAATTCTGCCCGTACGCCTGTCTACGGTCCGAATTCGATCATCAACCTGCCCTTCCAGGTGGCGGTCAAGACCGGGACCTCGAACGACTCGAAGGATAACTGGACACTTGGCTATACCCCGGACCTGGCTGTAGGCGTCTGGGTGGGAAATGCCGATGATAGTGCGATGGAAAACACCACCGGCCTGACCGGTGCCGGGCCGATCTGGGCCGAGTTTATGACTTTTGCCATCAACCGCCTGACCGGTGGCAATCCAACCTCTTTCGTACAGCCAGCCGGCATCGAGGAACACACCATCTGCACAGTCTCCGGCACTCAGCCATCACAGTGGTGCCCCAGCCAGCGCGAGGAGTATTTTGCTTCCGGACAGCCGCCGCTGACCCCCGAGCATGACCTGTGGCACCGGGTGCAGGTGGACACCTGGACAAACCTGGAATCTTCTCCTGAATGTACCGATTTCACTGTTGAGCGTATGACGATCAATGTGACTGATGAAGCCGCGCGCAACTGGATCAGGCAGGATGAAAACGGCCAGCAATGGGCGCGCATTATGGGATTTGGGGATATTTTCTTCATCCCTGATAGGAGGTGCAGCGCCAGCGACCCGCGCCCGCATTTGCAGTTCGCGGGGCTGGAGGATGGTCAAACCATCTCGCAGAACCTGCTGGATATTAACATCGTGGCTGATGCCTCTGGCGGATTCCACTCTTGGCTTCTGGAATGGGGCGCGGGCAGCGACCCGACGGACTGGACAACGCTGATCTACGACAATGGCACCGCCGTTCCTGCGCCGACCAAAGTCTACACCTGGGATTTGACCGGAAACCCGTACGGACAAGTTACATTGCATTTATACATGCGGGCTGACGGCGGTGGGTATGCCGAGAAGAAAATCCGACTGAACCTGAGTCTGCCTACCCCCACGCCAACCCCAACCGACACTCCCACGCCAACCCCAACCGGGACCTCCTCGCCGACTCCATCTGTCACTCCTTCAACGCCTCCCACTTCCACGCTGATCCCAACCAACTCACCCACACCGACGCCATCTTTCACGATTCCCCCGCCGATGATGGATACCCCAACAGATACACCTATGCCCACCGAGACGCCTACATAGAAAAGCTCTCTGGGAATCGCCTTTATGATGGGATAAACAAGGGCATCGAATTCCCAAAGACTCTAATTAAAATACCCCGAAACGAAATCCGGGGTATTTTGTCATAACAACTCGCATTTTATGGTGTGACTGTCGGCCGCCAGGCCGGATCAAACTCCATGGAAAGGTCATTATTCAGGCGGATGATGGCTCCCGAACCATCTGCTTTGATGCGATAAAGATCGTAATCAAAGCGATGGGAATTCTCGATATCCGTGCTTTCATAAACTATCCAGATCCCATCCGGCGAGAAATCGCTATGCGTACCGTAAGCCTGGTTCCGCAGGTGAACCACATCGGCAGTCTGGTGTTCATAGTCAAAGATCATCAACCAGCCAAGCTGCTGATCCCCGCTTGTCTCACTGAACACGATGGTCCTGCCATCTGGCGACCAGCCTGGGAGAAAATCCCATAAAGTGGATCCGCGGTGGACCAGAAATGTCTGGCCCTGGCCTGCATCGCTCATCACCCAGATTTGCAGGGCATCGGTGAGAGGACCGTGACCGGTGTAGACGATCTGCGTTCCGCTTGGCGACCAGGCCGGCTGCGATGACCAGTCTGGTTGGCGGACATCGCTGGATGCCTCGGTCAGGCGTGCTACACTGTTGTCGCCCAGATTCAGGACATAGATCTGTGGGGAGCCGCCTCGCAGGGAGGTGAAAGCTATACGCGTCCCATCCGGTGACCAGGCCGGGTCGAAATCGCCGCCTTCCTCGGATACCAGCGGAGTTAGCCCGCTTCCGTCAGTGTTGATGATGTACAACTTAGCCCCCGGATATTGGTCCTGGCGCTTTAAACAAGGAGAGATGAAAACGAGGCGTGCCCCGTCAGGAGACCAGGCGGGCTGGCAGGCGCCATAATTCATGCTCGTCACCTGCTGTGGATCGCTGCCATCGGTATTCATGAGGAAGATCTGCAGCTCACCAGTGCGGTCCGAGGTAAAAGCGATCTGGCTGGTACCGCCCCCCAGGAAGGTGGGAGTCGGACCAAGGGTCTCGGTGGGCGTGAGTGTAATGGACGGTAGGAAGGTCGGCAGGGGTGTGCGAGTTACAGTGGATAAGGGCTGCGGAGTAGCAGTCTTGCCTTGTGGCGATGGAGGCGGCAAAGTATTCGAGACTTTAACTGTCGGGGTGGCAGGAACGGGTGTTGGCATTGACGTAGGCGTGGTCAGCAATCCCAGAAAAGCCTTCGTGATCGGCGACCACAAGATGAGGATGGCTAACAGCGCCGATATGATGGCCAGCAGGAAGAAAGAGAAGAAAATCCACCAACTGGCACCGCGGACTTTCTTGCGTGGTTCAGATGGCGGAGGCGGCACCGGGCCATTCGCGGTCTTCCTGGGCATTTCGTTGGCGAGGTTACCATATTCCTCGGAACCGGGGGCCTCAGGCAGCGGTTCGACGAAGATTTCACCTTCCAGACGCTGGGTCTTGATGTTGGAGGTCAGCAATGCCTGCCTGAATTCCTCCGCCGATTGGAAACGGTCCTCCGGGTGGACAGCCATGGCCTTTTCGATGGCGGACGCCAATTTGCGCGAGACTTTTGGGTTGCGCTTGCGCAGAGGTGTCAATTCGACGTTGTCCATGGCCCGCGCCAGGCCATCTTCGGGGATGACACCGGTCAGTGCAGCGTAGAGCGTGGCTCCAAGAGAGTAAACGTCTGTTCTTGGGTCGGTGCGGGCCGTGCCGTATTGTTCAGGTGGGGAATAGCCGGGGGTCATGGCGCGCGCCCCGGTGGTTGTCTCCTGACTGCCTTTGACCAGTTTTGCCAGGCCGAAGTCCACCAGGTAGATGTGCCCGTCCGGCGTGATGCGGACATTGCCAGGTTTGAGGTCTCGGTGAATGATGGACGGTTTGCGTGTATGCAGGAATTGAAGCGCGTCACACATGGCCGCGCCGACCAGAATGGCTTCTTCTTCCGAAATGGGACCGGTGCGTTCCATGCGTTGGCGCAGGTCTTCCCCCTCGATGTAATCCATGATCAAGTACTGGCCTTGCTCACCGATGACGAAGTGATCGGTGACGCGCGGCAGGTTGGTGTGACGCAGGTTGGCGAGGATGACAGCTTCCAACCGGAACTGACGGGCATATTCGTCGGTGGTGAAAAGGTTTTCCTTCACCGCCACATCCACACCTAGATTCTCGTCCACGGCGCGGTAAACCGATCCCATGCCCCCTTGGCCAAGAATATCAACGATCCGGTAACGCTTGTGCAGCAATGAGCCGCGTTCGAGGTTCGCGCCCATATCCGGAATAATTATATCAGAGACGGAAACCGGCCAAATATTTTGTAAAATAACTGCAATGTGTCAGACGGTTTTCCTGGCCAACTTCAGTTTGACGAAAATCCATGGTGCACCGGCTGAGATCCAGGCCCCGACTAGGACATAGCGGATGTATCGCAAAATATACGGGAACACAGCCTCTGTATCAGGGACGATCAATCCAAAGAGCATCTTCAGGCCGAGATAGAGAACCAGCACTCCAACCACTCCCAATACATAGCGCAAGATGCGCTTCCAAACCGGACCGTTGGCATCAAACCCGCCCTGGCGATTGAACCAGGCCAGACCGGCCAACAGCCCAAACAGGGTTCCGGCGGTTGTGAAAGCCCCACTCATTGATACGGCCTTTATTGCAAATACTGCCCAAGCCTGCGGCGGTTGCCAGTTCGAGACTACCAGCCAGAGAAAGGGGATAAGAGAGAACAGAATGAGCACCAGCGAGCCAAGGAAAGAGACCAGGATTTGTTGCCCCAGGCTCATCTTTTTTAGCCACGCGGTGACAGGTTTCCAGAAACGCAGTACAAGCCACAGCAGTAATGCCCCTATCAACCAGCCAAGAATCACGTCGTGTGGAAAGTGAACGCCCAGGTAAAGGCGCGAGATGCCAATCAGCAGGATAATCACGATCGCGATCAGCCATCCCCACCACTTGCGGAGGCTGGCTGCCAGCATTCCCCACACGCCAGCCGCAATCTGGGCATGACCGGAGGGCACGCCAAAGGAAGTCTCGCTGGCATAACCAATCACGTCCGTACTATACCAGTACGGACGCGGACCATGGAAAGCCATTTTGAGTGAGTCGTTGACCGAGGAACTTAACAGCAGGATAATGCCAACTCGCAGGCCAATGCCGGCCTCCACGCACCAGTACAGTGCTGGCAGGAGCAGTAGAAAAAAGTATTCATTCCCGAAGAAGGAGAAGACCTCCATGGGCGTCTTCAGCCAACTGCCCAGGTTCTGCAAGAAGATGTTCCAGGTAATGCCGGCGTTCAAGATGGCTTCCATTGCGTGACTCCTTGAGATTGACGATTATGTAATAAGTATTGTACACTCAAAGTATGAAGCGTGTGTTTGAGCGTTTATGGGACTTTCCATCCGCTGCCATCCTGACCCTGATCTTGTTGACGGTCTCTCAAAGGCTGTATGCCACTGATTGGGCTCCGGGCTTGGAGATTCCCATGCTCCTGACCGTCTTCGGCGTTCTGCTGGGGCTGGCGCTCGGCGCCAGTCAATTCAAACGCGGGGGTGTCTTCTGGCTGGCGTCTGGCTTCAGCATCACTTTAATCCCATTGGTGTCAAGCTGGATCTTGTATCAGAAAACCCCCTGGCTGGAGCGCATGATCAGCCTGGGCGGGCGGCTGGTAAATTCCCTGTTCCTTTTTCTAACCGCTCAACCGGTCCACGATACGATCCTGTTCGTCATTTTCACAGGGCTTGGATTCTGGATCATCAGTTTGCTGGCCGGATATGCCCTGACGCGCCGCGGGGATTTTGCCACGGCGGTTGTACCAGCCGGGATCGTGTTATTTATTATCCAGTTGTATGATTCGCGCGTGGGTGATCGCGTTTTCATCCTGGCACTTTATATGTTCCTGTGCCTGCTTTTACTTGGACGGTTAACGTATGTCCATAAGCGGCTGTTCTGGAAGGAGCAGCGCGTTTCATTATCTGCCGAGTCATGGACCGATTTGAACCTTGCCATCCCGGTTGCGGCTTTGGTGCTGATACTCCTGGCCTGGATTGTGCCGGCCACCGGACGGCCAGTGGTATCTGCCAATGTTACCTGGGAGAGTATTACCCGCCCGCTGGATAAGCTGCGTCAGAACCTGGGCAATGCCATCGCCGGTCTGCGAGGTTATGATCAGAGTACGATCGAATTTTATGGCGATACGCTTGCCCTGGGTACACGCGCCTCGACGGGCGATGCCATATACCTGCGGGTCAATGTACCGCTCACGGGGGGAGCGGACCGTTACTACTGGCGTGTTCGCTCTTATGATCAGTACCTGGATAACCAATGGAAGAATGTATACGTTTTTAATGAGCCTTTAACGCCCGACCAGCCTTCTCTTATCCTGGCGGATTTCCATGGTCTCTCGAACGCATTCACCTTTACCACCCCGCAGGCTAATTTGGCCGTGCTGGTCACACCCGCGCATCCAATCTGGGCCAGCCGGCCTTCCGTTTTGAGCTTCACGCCGACCATGGGTCATGCTATTGATCCGATCAGGTTCCGCGCCGCTCCGCCTATTCTGGTCGGCGAGCAATACACAGTCCATGCCATCATCTATAATCCGACCATCGACCAACTCCAGCAGGCCGGTACGATCTACCCTGCCTGGGTATCGGAACATTACCTGCAACTGCCCGACAACCTTTCTCCCCGCATCACTGAATTGGCTCGGAGCATCACAGCGGAGGCAAAGACTCCTTACGATAAAGCCACTGCCATTACCGCTTACCTGCGCTCTGCCATTACTTATTCGCCAACGGTTGCACCTCCCCCGGAAGGCACCGATTCGCTGGTCTGGTTCCTCTTTGATTCTCGAACGGGTTTTTGCAATTACTATGCCACCGCCGAAGTGCTCCTGTTGCGCAGTGCCAGCGTGCCGGCCCGGATGGTGGTCGGATTTGCAGAGGGGGAGTATGAGCCGCCCGACAAGTACACCATCCGCGAAAAGGATGCACACGCCTGGCCAGAAGCCTATTTTCCCGGCGTAGGTTGGGTGGAGTTCGAGCCCACCAGCAGCCAGCCAGCGCTCAGCCGTATCCCGGGTGCCACGCCAACCGAGCAGTCATTAATCCCTACGCTGGATAACACCGGGCTGCACAATGCAGGCCAACCCACCATCCCGGCCGAAGAGACCGGACAAGGATCTGGGGCGCCGCCTAACTCTTTCTTGAGGGTGATGCTATTCTTTGGGCTGCTCGTTGTCATCATGGTTGGAGTTTTTGCAGCCTACACAACCGGCCTGCTGGACAAAATCATCTGGCGTACGCGACAGATTACCGGCAAACCGTTGCCCATCCTGTTGACCAATGTCTATACCAGCCTTGCCATCCCCCCGCCAGCCTGGCTGGGACGTTGGGCCTATTTTGCCAGCCTGAAGCCGATCGAGCGTTCTTTCCGCGTGGTTTTTCAGAGTCTGCGCTGGCTGGGCGCCCAAACAACGCCAGCCCAGACACCCGCTGAAGCTGCTGCCGCGCTGACCGCACGCCTGCCCGAGGTGGCGGAAGATATCCGTTCTCTGCTGCGCGAATACCAGTACGCGCTCTATAGTCAAAAACACTTTGGATTGAATACCGCCCGCCACGCGATAGAATTGATTCGCCGCCAGGCGCTGCGCGCAGCATTCCGACAGCGTGTGACCACCTTCCGTTCGGCATTCCTGCGGATGTTTTCTCGAAAGCCAGGATAAGAATTGATCGAATTATTCTTCGCTTTTTTTGTCCCTTTGTATTAACTTAGGTATTAGATGACCAACGAACCTGCTACTCCCCTAAACGAACAAATCCTGGCTCTCAGTAAATTAATCGGACAGATGCGCAACACGCTCCAGATGGTGCGCACCAGCCTGCCTCCAGGTACGCTGGAAAAGCTCTCAAGCCTGGAAAACACGCTGTACCAGGTTAGCCGGCAAGTGACCGCAGTGGAAGATGAGCGCAGTCAACTGCTGGCACTGGCGAGCACCACCCAGGCAGTCAACTCCAGCCTGGAATTGGATGAGGTGCTTCGACTGGTCATGGATACCATCATCCGCCTGACGGAGGCAGAGCGCGGCTTCCTGATGCTGCGCGACGCCCAGGGTCAAATGGTGGCGCACATCGCCCGCAACTGGGAGCAGGAATCGATCAACCCCAACGAGTTTGCCATCAGTCGCACCGTCATCCAGCGTGTCATCGAAACAGGCGAATCGGTGCTGACCACCAACGCCCGGGAAGACCCGCGCTTCGGCGGTCAGGATTCCATCGTGGCTCATAACCTGCGCTCCATCCTGTGTGTGCCACTCCAGGCCAAGACCGAACTTATCGGCGTCATCTACACCGACAACCGCATCCGCACCGGCCTCTTCAAGGAAGCCCAGCGGGACCTGCTGAACGTATTTGCCAACCAGGCGGCGATAGCCATCGAGAATGCCCGCCTGTTTGCCTCAGTCCGCCGCACGCTGGACGAAATGACCGAACTCAAGAACCTGATGGACAACGTTTTCGCCTCCATCGCCAGCGGCGTCATCACTGCAGATGTCAAAGAGAAAATTACTTTGTGCAACCGCGCCGCCAAAAATATCCTGGGCTACGGCGTTGCAGAGGTTGTTGGCCGCCACCTGGATGATGTGCTGCCCACTTACGCGGCGGGCATCCGCGCCCATCTGACCACGGTACGGGAAACCAACAAGTCAGTGATGGGACTGGAGATTACGCACTCCATGCCAGACCGCGGCTCCGTGGACTGGAGGCTCAACCTCTCGCCGCTCAAAGATGCCGATCAGGCCACCCAGGGCGTCGCCATTGTTCTCGACGATATGACCGAGCGAAATAAACTGGAAGCCCAGCGCCGCTTGCTGGAGCGCATGGTCTCCCCGGCAGTGCTCGACCAGATCAATCCTGACAGTCTGCAAATTGGCGGTCAGCAGCGGGACATCACCATCCTGTTTGCCGACATCCGGGGGTTCACCAGTTTCAGCGAGAAAAAGTCCCCCGAGGCACTTGTGGCCGTCTTGAACCGCTACCTGGCTGCCGGGGCGGAGGCGGTCCTGGCCCAGGAAGGAACGGTGGACAAATTCCTCGGGGACGCCGTCATGGCCTGGTTTAACGCCCCTCTGCCACAACCCGATCACACCCTGCGCGCGGTGCGCGCCGCCCTGGGACTGCGGTCTGCCATCGAAAAACTCCATGCCGAACTCCCGCCTGAGGCGCAGCTCTCCTTCGGCGTGGGAATCCACTATGGCGAAGCCGTCCTGGGCTGGATCGGGACGGAAAAGCGTCTGGAATACACCGCCATCGGTGACTCGGTCAATACTGCCAGGCGCATCCAGGAAAACGCCGCCAGGAACCAGATTTTGATCAGCAAGGAAGCCTACGAGCGAGTCAAGGAACAAGTGGAAGCCACCCCTTATACCCCATTACGCGTCAAAGGGAAGGGCGAGCCGGTGGAGGTATATGAAGTGGTGGGGTTGAAGTAAGCAATAAATGAATTACTGCTTCAACGGGACCAACCGCCAGAAAAGCACGCCAGCCAGGAGCGCCAACCCTGCACCAAAGAAGAACGGCGCGGCAGGACCGAATCCCTGCCAGCCGAAAGCACCCTGCCATAACACACCCGCGATGGCTGAAGCCGGGAAGGCCGTCAGCCCGATGGCGGCATTGTACAGGCCGTAAGCAGTCCCGCGCCGCTCGGCAGGCACCAGGTCCGCGATGAGCGCTTTGGCGGAGCCTTCCGAGGCCGCGTAGTAAATCCCGTAGAATCCGAAGAGGGTCCAGATCTGCCAACCGGTCCGCGAGAGGGCAAAACCGAGATAGACCAGGCCGTAGGCGATCCATCCGCCAATGATGAGGCGGCGGCGTCCGATCTTATCCGAGAGGGCGCCGAGCGGACCGGCGAGAACGGAGTAGATCAGGTTGAAGGTCATCAGCATCAGCATGATCTGGAGAATGTCCAGGCCGCGCTCCTGGGCGCGCAGGATGATGAACGCGTCGGACGAGTTGCCGAGGGTGAACAATACCAGCACCAGCATGAAAACTTTGAAGCGGTTGTCCATTCCTTTCAGGCTGAGGATGGGCGCCGTGGACTTTTTATCCGCGGCTACGTCACGTGCACCGATGGCCAGTACGAGCACCGCCAGCACCGCCGGGACGATGCTGACCAGCACGGCGATTTGGAAGGTGCGGCGGGTCAGGTCAACTGCTGCGGCCTGGGTCAGCCAGACGATCACGGCGGCGATCAAAAGCCCGAAGAATGCCCCGGCTGTGTCGCCGGCACGGTGCAGGCCAAAGGCCAGTCCGCGCTGCTTCTCGTCAATCGAACCTGCCACCAGCGCGTCGCGCGGTGCGGTGCGGATGCCCTTCCCCAGCCGGTCGGCCACGCGCACCCCCAGCACCCAGTGCCAGGTTTCGGCGAAGTACATGAACGGCTTGGCGATGGTCGAGAGGGCATACCCGACAACGGTGATCCATTTACGCTTGCCAAGTTTGTCCGAGAGCGCCCCCGAATAGATCTTCATCAGGCTGGCGGTGGTTTCGGCCAGTCCCTCGATCAGGCCGATGACCGCCGTCCCGGCATTGAGAACGTTGGCCAGGAACAACGGAACGAGATTGACGATCATCTCGGACGAGACATCGGTCAGGAACGAGGTGGCCGTTACGATCCAGACGTTGACGGGTAGACTGCGAAGGCCTGATTTCTTGTTTTCCATGAAGTGCTCCGTTGATGGGTGAGATGGATAAATTGTACTCCATCCATCTTATCGATGGGTCAATCTGGCGGCCTCAACTTTGTCAATGACCATTTTTCCAATCCGATCATCGTAAAGAACCCCGCCATGCCGGCACCGGCCCACAGCAGGAAATCCGCCGCGACCGGCATAAAGCCTTCTCCCCAGACGATCATCGTCTGGGACTGGTTGTAGAGGACCGTGCCGCCGAAGTCACGCAGGAGGCCCCACAAAGGGAAAGCGATCAGCAGGATGCCCCCGCCGCGCCAGCCGAAGCGTTTCCGCGCCCACCAGCCGACCAGTCCCATGATCCCAGCGCCGTAGAATAATGCCGTTGCCAGGTAGTACGTCAGCGGGGCATGGCTTGCGGTGGTGAAAGGGTAATGCCACCAACCTTGATGGAAAGCCAGCATGTCTCCCAGCATATTCAAGCTGCCCAAGACGACCCCGGGTATCAGCGATAGACCGATGATCCTCCAAGGCGGGCGGATCCACAGCGCCAGTGCGGCGTAAAGGATGGGAGGAAAGATCAGCACAAAGAGTTGGACTTGTTTGAGGGACAAGGAGCCTCCTGTTTGCGGATGTGCCCGTCCCCTCCAAGGTGACGGGCACGTGTTCTTGGCTAATACCCCAACTCTTTCATAATCTGCGCCTCGTCCTTCTTGCCCCCCGCGCCGAATAACTCGTGCCAGAAGTCATCGTCATATCGGCGTGATTTGATCGGCAGCGGCATCGGGACGCCCCATCCCAACAGGAGAACTTCCTCTTTGGGCTGGAGTCGCGCCAGCATGCCCCGCAGGGACTCGTGCCCCGAAAGCCCCGAGAGCACGGCATGCACATCGTCCTCGTCGCCCAGCCAGCCGGAGATGCGCGTGCCCAGTTGGGACATGACCTCGTCATCGATCTGCGACGGGCGCTGGTCGATGATCAGCAGGGTGACGTAGTATTTTCGCATCTCGCGGGCGATGGATGCGAAGGTGGTCTGCCCGGCCATTTCGCGGTTGAGCAGTTTGTGGGCTTCCTCCACCACGATGACCAGTTGCCGCGGCTCGTTTTTCCCTTTCGAACGGAAATCATTGGTCCTGTTCTCCCAGACTTGTTTGATCTTGCGCGTCAACAGGTTCGACACTAGCAGGTAGTCCAGGTCGGTCTCGAACTCCCCGAACGAAAGGATGACGTGCTTCCCCGCCTCCAGCGATTTGACGATCTCGCCGATGTTATCGGCAGCCGGTTTTTCGACGATGTAATTTTTATGGAACAAGCGCTGTAACTTGGAGTGCAAGCCTTCGGCAGCGGCCACGTTGACACCCGCCCGGTTCGCCCAGGCTGCCACCGATTGAGGAGCAGCGATTTTTTTGCCGTCCTCCGTTTCAATAACTGCGCCGTTCTCCATTTGACGGAAAGCCGGGAACCAGCCCTGGCGGAATTCTGTGGTGAGGGCATCCAGTGTGGTGGGAGTGGTCTCCTTGAGATTCAATTCACGCGTCAGGAGCTCGATGTCGGCGGAGGTGATGTCGGACATGGCGATCTCCAGGTTGAAATCCGGCGGGTTGGTGCGGATGGTTGTCCCGGCGCCCAGTCCCACCACCCGCACGCGGCCGGCAAACTTGCTCTTCAGCCCGGTGACGCGCAGGCCGGTGTCGGAAGCGGTGTCGTCGTAGCCGTACTCGTTGTGCATGTCGAAGACCAGCACCGAGGCTTTGCCGGCGTGCATCAGCCCGGCCAGCACGATGCGGGTCAGGAACGACTTGCCGGTCCCGGTGGCGCCGAAGACACCCGCCGAGCGCTGGACGAACTTGTCCAGGTTGATGCAGACGGGATGTCCCTGCTCGCGGGTGGTGCCGATGACGAAGTTGCCCTTCCCGGACGGGTCGCCGAAGATCTCGGCGATGTCGCCTCCGGAAGCCATACGCACCGGGGCGTGGTGTGGCGGCACGGTCTTGACCGGCAGCGGGTGCGGCGGTTTGTCGGCATGTTCCGCCGCCCAGGCTTTGTACTCGGGCGACCCAGGTTCGGGGCCGCGCTCCAGCATCAGGGCGGGCAGGATTTCCAGGTTGGTGTAGAGCGTCTGACCGTGCAGGGCGTGCGCCAGGGCGGGTGGCAGGCGCGTCTCGGTCTGCTCATCGGCAAAACGCGGGTCGGTGGACCCGAGCTGCAGATCGGTGACCAGGCCGTAGAACTGCCAGTTGCCAGATTCGATGACGACAAATGCCCCCTCCTGTATATCCTGGGATGGGACGGTCAGCCGGGCGCGGAAGGATTCCTTTAGTCCGCCGCCAACGATATAACCAATTGGGTTGTCTTCGCTCATAGTTTGCTCCTTGCCATCTTCATGTCGTTGCGAGCGAAGCCCTTGTAGGGGCGTAGCGAAGCAATCTCATCGAACCGGCAAGCATTCCTTTGGATGTGCCATGAGATTGCTTCGACCGGCGGGCAAAGTGCGCCCGAACGCCGGTCTCGCAACGACATGATTGGTATTTTTAACTTGCTGCCAACTCCAATGCCTTTCTGATATCTTCCGCGATCATCTTGCGCTTGACCTTCTCCACGAAGAACGCCGGGCCTGCCTGCACATAGGATGGCAGGGCGCGGGCTCCGCGGAAAGTGAACTCTCCGCCGCGGATCTTGTAGGTGGAACCGGCGGGGATGACGCGCGGCTCACCGTTGCGTTTTGCAATCATATTGATGGCTTTGATGGCCACATCGCCCATCAGCAAATAGACCTTAACGTTCGGGAACAGGGCGATCTCTTTTTCGAGCAGGTGCGAACAGTGCTCGATGGTCGCTGTAGGGATGCCGTAGCCGGTCTTGCCGCACTTGATCGCCATCGTCAGGTAGACGCCCAGATGAAGAATATCCTGTACGGACTCCACCTTCGCCCCGGCGTCCTGGAAGGCCAGCAGGGTGGTGCGGGCGAAGAGGGCATCCGCTCCGGCGTAATAATGATCGGCGGGGTTTTCCGGTGCAGCCTCGGAAATGAGCAGGATGGAGACTTTCGCCGGGTCAATATCTATATTCGGGACGAGGTAGCTGGCACGGCGAGTGTCGAGGCAGGGGAAATCCTTACACTGAACAAGGCTGGCGGTTTTCACGGTTCACGCTCCTTATTTATCCGCTGGTTGGCAAGGGTGACATAGAGCTCGTCAATTTCGTAGCCGACATAATGCCGCCCGGATTTCATGGCGGCAATGGCTGTTTGCCCGCTGCCCATAAACGGGTCGAGCACAATTTCGTTTTCGAAGGTGTAAAGTTGGATCAAACGCCTCGGCAGCTCGACCGGGAACGGGGCTGGATGACCGATCTTACGCGCCGGTTCAGCGGCGAAGTTCCAGACGGATTTGTTGTATTCCAGGAATTCGTCGCGGCTGATGGTATTTTCCCGTTTGGCCGGGTTCTGGCGTTTGAAGGTTTCTTTGCAGAAGACCAGGATGTACTCGTGTACATCCCGCAGGGTGGGGTTGCCCGCCGATTTCCAACTGCCCCAGGCCGTGGAAGGGGAAGCGCTGGCGGCCTTGTTCCAGATGATCTCGCCGCGCATCAGGAAGCCCAATCCGATGGCCTGCTCTGCAATGAAGGCGTGCAGCGGGATGTACGGCTTGCGGCCCAGGTTGGCCACGTTGATGCACATCCGTCCGCCGGGAACCAGGATGCGCCTGGTCTCTTTCCAGACGCGCTGGAGAAAAGCCAGGTATTCGTCGAGGCTCAAATCTTGGTCGTATTCTTTGCCAACGTTGTAGGGCGGCGAAGTGACCATCAGGTGTATCGAGCAATCCGGGAGTTCGGTCATTGCCTCGGCGGAGTGGCAGAAGATGTGGTCGAGGGATTCGGGCAGGATGGGATTTTCAAGGTAGGGCACCTCCTGTCCCTGCGGCTGATCGTCGTAGAGTCTGCCCGCGTAAAAAGCCGATGAGTCGTGACCGGCGCGGCCGGGGGAACCGAAAGAAGACGTTTTGGTGTTTTTGCTTTTTTTCATCACCGTGATCTCTACCTCAAAGGCACAAAGTCACAAAAGGTTTGTGCCTTTGTGTCCTTTGTGTTTAAACCACTTCACCCAGTGCGCCCAGCACGGACATGAGCGTCGGGTAATCATCACGCAGGAGAGTGATCAATTCCTGTGCGGCGGATTCGAACCACTTTTCGTTCTTCGCTTTTTGATTGGCTTGGCGTGCCTGCTGCAAGTGTGCCGCCAGCACCTCACCGATGGGAATGTCCTTGGCTTGCAAGATATGCCGGAAATAGCCAAACTTTCCAGCACTTGTAAACCTCGCCACTTCAGAATCCGAGCACAGGGTGATGACGTCCAGGCTGAGAGGTGGACGGGGCGGCAGGAGATGGGAGATCTTCCCGCCCTGTTCGTAGCCCACTGCCAGCACGGACATCTCGACCGGTACGATGCGCCGCTCGCGGTTGTCGTGCATCACCTCCGGGCTGATGTTGCCGGCCGTGACGAGTTGGCGCACCAGCCCGTCGTCGTCAATGTGGATATCGTAGATCAGGCCATAGACGCTGTAATCCTTGTCCAATGGAGCGCGGACGAGGGCGCCAAAGGCCGGGGTCTCCAGTTGCGAGACCGAGCAGCCGGCCACGAAACCGGTTGTCCCGGCACTAAGTAGATGACCGATTTGGATTGAGTTTGTCATTTTGTCCTCGTTTTACCCGGCAAATCTTTTGCCGATTGTTTAGCCGATATCTCGTCTACCTCGCCGCCGGACTGCCGTAATTCCATTTCAAGCATCGCCTCCACCTGTTTCTTATCTTCGAATTTCACCACTGCGATCTCGTGGGCGCGGTGCAGGATGTACGGATAGGGCCGCGCCCCCATCACCCGGCATTGCTGGAGCAGGGCGGCATGCAGGAGATTGAGTTTGTCGGGGTCGTCTGCCACCCACTTGGGGAACTCGACCCGTACCAGCGACGGGTGTTTCGTATCGCCGACGTTCAGGTAGAAAAAATGCAGAGCCAGAAACCCGGTGTAATGGAGGCGTGAACTGGATTGCAGCCCGAACACCGCCGACCGGTGCCCGCCGGGCAGGAAGCTGTACAGCCAGCGGTCGGTCACGCCGCGCAGGCTGTGGAGAGTGCGGATGTTCTTGTATTCGTCATCGGTGGAGAACTGGGCGATTTCCAGCGTACGGACGACCAGGTCCGCCGCGGGCTTGTCCACGTAGCCGGCAACGGTCACGTTTTTGGCCTGCAACTGTGACAGGATGGATTTATGGATTTCAAGATTCTTGCGGTAATCGCCTTCGCTGCCGTCTTTTACACCCCATAACTCCACCGGACCATCGGTCAGCGCGAGCAGCGGGGCGGGGTAGTCCGGCGCCAGTTCGAGCAGTTTCTTCCGCTCGGCGATATCGCGACGCTGCTCGATGGCTTCCCCGGTCAACATCCCGGTCTCGGTGTAGAGTTCTTCGGCGAAGAGCAGGCTGCTGTCGGTGAATATTTCGGGCGGCTGCCCGGAGCCGGGCTGCATGGCGATGGCGCCCACGTTGACCAGCGAGTACTGCACGGCGGTGTGCCG
>CAIQQN010000050.1 GCA_903873975.1 uncultured Anaerolineales bacterium | reverse complement strand
AATTTTTTTTATTTCTTCAGCTGTCATGCCCACCGTAATGAATTGCTTAAGTTTCCCCTCATCATCCAACACTCCCAGCGCGGCGTATTTTGCCCCGGCCTGTTCGCAGGCCAAGGAGGCAATACGCTCCAATAAAGTTTCGAGCGAGACATCCTTAACCAATTCCAGGCTCGCCCTGTGTAACGCTATCAGTCTGTCTTGCAGCTCTTCACGCGTCAGGAGCATTTGGATACCTCAATACAGATAATTTTACTCTAGATATCCATTTTACGACAAGTTTGATAGATTTTGCCAGCCTGTCCTGATAAAATGGATGCATGACCACTTCCCGAATTGCTGGATTTTATAATCTGCCGCTGGGCGAACGGCTGGATAAACTGGTTGAAGCCGCCGGGCTTACTTCTGACGAACTTGCAGCATTCCAAACCCTGAACGGGCTGGCGGACGAACAAGCTGACCACATGATCGAGAATGCCGTCGGGACCTTCGGCTTGCCCCTCGGCATCGGACTAAACTTCGTCGTTAATGGACGCGATGTACTCGTCCCGATGGCAATTGAGGAGCCTTCGGTGGTGGCTGGTGCTTCGTTCATGGCCAAACTGGTTCGCACCGGAGGCGGGTTCACCGTCATCACTTCCGCGCCGGAAATGATCGGCCAGATGCAGGTGATGGAGGTCCAGGATTTAATGGCGGCCAGCATGGAACTGCATGAACATAAAACCGAACTGCTGGCTGAAGCCGACGTGGCTGATCCGCTACTGAAGAAATTTGGCGGCGGGGCACGCGACCTGGAAGTCCGTATCATTGAGGATTCTCCCATCGGGCCGTTCCTGGTTGTGCATCTTATCTACGATGTGCGGGACGCCATGGGCGCCAACGCCGTCAACACCGCCTGCGAAAAACTCGCACCGCACATCGAGAAGATCACCGGCGGACGCGTCCACTTGCGCATTCTGTCAAACCTGGCGGACCGGCGGCTGGTAAAAGCCAGTTGTACTGTCCCGCTCAAGGAATTAGCTTTCACGAATACAGACGGCCGCACTTTCACTGGCGAACAGGTTCGGGACGGTATCATTGAGGCCTGGGCTTTCGCTGAAGCCGACCCTTACCGGGCCGCCACACACAACAAGGGCATCATGAATGGCGTGGATGCGGTTGTCATTGCCACGGGCAATGACTGGCGCGCCATCGAAGCCGGAGCGCACGCCTACGCCGCCCGCTTCGGCCGCTACACCAGTCTCAGCACCTGGGGCAAGGACGAGGGCGGTAACCTGACTGGCGAACTGGAAATGCCGATGGCGGTCGGCATCGTCGGCGGCGCAACCAAAGTGCATCCGGCAGCCAGAGCTGCGTTAAAATTGATGGGCGTGAAGACCGCCTCGGATTTGGCCGGGACCATCGCCTCGGTCGGGCTGGCGCAAAACCTGGCCGCCCTGCGCGCCCTCGCCACCGAGGGCATCCAGCGCGGACACATGTCCCTGCACGCCCGGCAAGTGGCGATCGCAGCCGGGGCAACCAGTGATCAGATCGAAAAAGTCGCTGCAAAGATGGTGGCGGAGAAGACGGTGAGAATTGATCGCGCCGAAGAAATCTTAAAAGCATTGGGAAAAAGTTAATCAAGATTTATGCAACCAGGAAAACCTATTCCCTAACTACCTGATTACCTGATTGCCCATCGAGGAAGAAAACATGACCGAGAACAATACATTACTCAAAACATCCCGCCCCGTTGGCATCATTGGCTACGGCGCCTATGTGCCGCGTTACCGCTTGCCAGCCAGGGAAGTTGCCCGCGTCTGGGTTGGCGGGCGGGCATCCGGACTGCCCATCAAGGAAAAAGCTGTTCCCGGATTGGACGAGGATGTGGTCACCATGTCACTCGAAGCGGTGCGGAACGCCCTGAAACGCGCCGGGATTGATCCGGCTGAAATCCGGGCGGTCTGGATCGGATCTGAATCGCACCCATACGCCGTCAAACCCACCTCGACGATTGTCGCTGAAGCCATTGGAGCCACACCCCACGTCCAGGCAGCGGATATGGAATTTGCCTGTAAAGCCGGGACCGAGGCAATGGTCATGGCAATGGGATTGGTTGGATCGGGGATGGGACGCTACGCTGTGGCCGCCGGCCTCGATACTGCCCAGGGCAAGCCCGGCGACGCACTCGAATACACCGCCGCAGCGGGCGGGGCCGCCTTCGTCATCGGCCCGGCTGAAGAATGTCTAGCGACCATTAATGCCTGCTACTCCTACGTGACCGATACGCCCGACTTCTGGAGGCGCGAGTACCAACACTATCCCGAGCACGGCAACCGCTTCACAGGCGAACCAGCCTACTTCAAGCACAGTACCGCTGCTGGGAAAATCTTGATGGAAGCGTTGGGGACCAAGCCATCGGACTACACCTGGGCCATCTTCCACCAGCCGAATGCCAAGTTCCCGCAACGCGCCGCTTCCCTGCTCGGATTCACTCCAGAGCAGATCAAACCCGGGCTCCTGTCGCCGGTCATCGGCAACACATACGCCGGAGCGGCCATCATCGGTCTGACCGCCACGCTGGACGTAGCTCAGCCCGGCGACCGCATCCTGATGGTATCGTTCGGTTCTGGCGCAGGGTCGGATGCATTCGATATCACCGTCACTGATAAACTCCTTGAGCGGCGCGACAAAGCTCTCAAGACGCAGGATTACATCGCCCGCCGAACCGAGATTGACTACGCCATGTATGCCCGCCTGCGCGGCAAGATTGCGATGAAGTGATTATGACTGATATTGTCATCGCCGGAATTGGACAAACCCCCGTTGGCGAGCATTGGGACACGTCCCTGCGCTCGCTGGCATTTCAAGCCATTCAAGCTGCCATCCAGGATTCGGGTGGGCTGAAACCTCAGGCGCTCTACGTTGGCAACATGCTGGCCTCCAACCTGTCACGCCAGGCGCACCTGGGAGCCCTGCTGGCCGACTATGCCGGCCTGATTGGCATCGAAGCCGAAACGGTCGAGGCCGGAGGTGCTTCCGGTGGCGCGGCCCTGCGACAAGGTTACCTGGCTGTCGCCAGCGGGCTGGTGGACGTGGCACTGGTTGCCGGTGTGGAAAAATACACCGATGTTATCGGCCCGGACCTGGAGGCTGCGCTCGCCACCTTAACCGACGCAGACTACGAGTCCATCCACGGGCTGACGCTCACTGCCCAGGCTGCGCTCCTCGCCCGCCGCTACATGCTCGAGAACCACGTCCCGGCGGACGGTTTGGCGGGCTTTCCTCTGACCGCCCATGCCAACGGAGCCGGGAATAAGAATGCCATGTACCGCAAGACAATTGGGCTGGATCTTTACCAGAAAGCTGAACCCATCAGCGAACCATTGAATATCTTCGATGTGGCTCCCAATGCTGACGGTGCGGCCGCTCTGGTCCTTACCCACCGTGAATTGCTCCCGAAAGATTTTCCCCACCCGGTTGTCCGTCTGGCAGCCTCAACCATAGCCTCGGACACGCTTGCCCTGGCCGAACGTAGTGATCCGTTATGGTTCGCTGCCGCGCAGGCCTCGGTTGAGCAGGCGCTCCAGAAAGCCAGTATACCCCGCGAGCAATTGGACCTGTTTGAATACTACGATGCCTTTTCCATCTTCGCGGCACTGTCGCTGGAAGCAGCTGGATTCGCCAAACGCGGTAAAGGTTGGAAACTGTCCGGAGACGGTTCCATTGCGCTTACAGGTCAACTCCCCTGCGCCACCTTGGGCGGACTCAAAGCGCGCGGCAACCCCGGCGGTGCAACCGGCGTGTACCAGGCTGTCGAAGCGGCTGAGCAGTTACGAGGCCAGGCCGGGGCTAACCAGATCACCGGGGCGCGCTACGCCCTTATTCAATGTCTGGGCGGGCTTGCCTCCATTGCCGTAACACATATCCTGGAAAGCATGGCGTAAGTATATAAAAAGTGGAAAGCCTGATAGTTCCTGACAGACTGGCTGGTTAGAATCTATTTGAGGCCAAACAAGGAGTAAAACATGGAAATTCCCCGCCACTGGCGATTAAATCAACAACGGTATGGACTGATCGGTGAAGTATGCCCGCACTGCGAGACCAAGATCTTCCCGCCGCGTGACATTTGCCCCGCCTGTGGACAGGAAGCTAAAACATCCTTTGCTTTCAGCGGACGCGGCGAGGTGTATTCATTTACCACAATTTACGAGCCCCCGACCGGTTTCGACGAGACTGCTCCCTACACCGTGGCGCTGGTCAAGCTGGAGGAAGGTCCGCTCGTGACTGCGCAATTGACCGACCTCGGCGAAACCCAGCCCGAGATCGGCATGCCGGTTGAGATGGTAACCCGCCGTCTGCGCTCGGACGGCGACGAGCGCGGTATGTTGATCTATGGATATAAGTTCAGGCCTGTGTTGCGCTAATATTTCCTTTTCCTTTCAAACGATAGCCCCATCCATAGGATGGGGCTATTTGTATTCAGCGCGCAGGCTCCTGCAATCCTGATCATATTTATTATTTTCCCATGGCCTGTAAATGTTTACATCCTGTTTCCATTCTTCTCTCTTTCTTCAAGCCTGTGAATCCCGGCTCATAAATCCAGGGATGTTACTTGTAACGTATGGAGCTGTTGTGGGTTAAAGGATTCCTGAACTAAATTTCAATATCAATTTGTCTATTTTCCACGATCCACCACTGCTTTAACCAGTCTTACAGCAATGTTTCCTCCCGGAACAATCAACCCTGCCGCATCCGCAGACAAATCAAAGATCAGGTCGCGAGTGATCATGCCCTTGATCTGATCGTGAAGCTTCTTTCCCCCCGAATGCACTTCGCCAGTTAGTCCATCAAACTCAAGGATCACTCGTTTTCCCTTGGTCACCCACTCATACTCCAACGCATATACTGGTCGAAAGTTAATATCGAGTGCTTCCACATTCACCCGTTCTTCATGGATCACTTGTGCCTGTACCGGTTTGATCACTTCGGCCATCACTGCCCGCACAACCGTTGTGGCATGCGCTTGCGGGGGCACCACCAACACGCCCGCGGGCGCAAACTGTCCGAGGTCCGCGATCTCGCTCTTAGCAAAGGACAGGTACTTGCTCAGGTCCATTTTCGTCCCTGTTCCATCGAACGTGTAACTATGGCGGCTTTCGTCAATGCAGTGTTCCACACCATTGAGTGAGAAACTGGCACCACCTTTGGGGTTAGCGATAACCGGCAGATCCTGCCCAAGGGCTGTGACGTGGTGGACTTCCCCCCCACTCACCGGGATATTGAAAGTATGACTCCGCTCATACACCGTGTGTACAAGGACATTGATCAACCAAAAAGCTTCCAGCCGGCTTTCGAACGATACAATTTGAATATCCTCAGGTTTGGGGCGTGCAATCAGGGCTCCCAAGGTGCTGGTAACAAGACTGGTCTTCTTCTGTTCGAGTCGATCACGCGCCACCTCCAATGAAATTTGAGGGATGAGATGAAACGCACGTTCTGCAGCAAGATAAATATCCATTTGGCACTCCTATGAACTCTTATCTAGTCTGTTAGAGCTTACGCAAAATGGTGATTATTTCATCGCCAAGTTGCCAGGACGCCAAATTCTTGAGAGTTCGCCAAGTATTCTTGGCGTTCTCTGCGCCTTGGCGGTTAATATTGCGTATGTCCTGTCTATATTGAATTTACTTAACTGTACAGCCGCAGGGCTGTGATCGCAAGATTAATAATCATTATCGCGCTTTTTTTGTGAAATGCGTGTCGATTTTGAGACAAAGTCACGGCTTTTACAGACAATGGGTATTATAAAACTTCGCCTTGTTTCTAGCCTTCCCCGCTCACTTCCATCCACAACTGCCTGAATTTCAGCGCGTCCACTTCCAGGAGCGGGCTTTCACACATAATACGACCTTTCACGCCCGCATCGTACAAGGCACGCATCAGGTTCCTGAAATCCAAGTCGGCTTCTTCCATGATCAGGTGGTTCTTTTCCCCTTTCGGACCGTAATTAATGCCCGACAGGTGGATATGCAGCTGCTGCATGGCCTTGTTGCCGAGCGTCTTTCGATAATAATCCAACGCGGACATCCACTCATCATAGGTGTTCATCGCCCCGTCGCCGAGGCGGGCGTGCAGGTGGGCAAAGTCAATGCACGGAACCACACCCGGGATGGCCTTCGCCATCTCCAGCACATCCGACAGCGAGCCAAGCATGGCCGCCTTGCCACTGATCTCCGGACGCAGCGTGACTGGGTTGCCAGCCACACGCAGTTCATCCACACAGCCTTGCAAGCGCGGAATGGTCACCTTGAGCACCTCATCCGTTGGGTGGCCAAAGTAAGTACCGGGATGGAAGATGATGTCGGTCGCTCCGGCCAAGTTACCATAGTGGGCCGCGTCGATCAGGTACTTGCGCAAGCGCGGCCATTTCTCGTTGTCACCGTTAAGGTTGATGTAATACGGCGCATGAACAGAGAGCACCACACCATTCTCCTCAGCCACCTGCTTGATGGCTGCACAGGTCGTCTCGCCGACGCGTACACCCTGCACCCAGGCCAGTTCGAGGGCGTCCAAACCAATGGAAGCCGCGTATTGAATCCCGCCCACCGTCCCGCCGGGTTTGGGCGGGGTGGCTTCGGGAGAACCGACGGTACCAAAACGAAAAGAGAGAGACATCTTTCCTCCAATTCACTACAAAGGACAGGACACACACATAGTTATTCCTTTAAACACGCCTGCACCCATTCTATAGGGATTGTTTGCGTCCACGATTAATAACCGAAAACCAATTTCAATTTCTCCCACAGCGGCGGACCGAGGATGAGCAGGCCGACCAGAATCGAAGTTAGTGCTGCGATCAGCACTGCCGCGGCGCCCACGTCTTTGCCCACCTTTGCCAGCGGGTGCTGCTGCGGGCTGGCCAGGTCCACCACCGCTTCCAGGGCTGTATTAATGAATTCCGCTGTCCACACCAGTGCAATGGTCAGCAGCAACACTGCCCAATCCTGCACCGGTAAACGCAGCCAAAATGCCATCAGGATAACCAGGGTAGTAACAACAGCATGGATCCAGGCATTGTGCTGGGTGCGGACAACATACCACCAACCCCGAAATGCGTGCCGGAAAGCGTATACACGCGAGACAAGAAAATTCCAGATTCTATTCATGTACGATCGTTGGAGGAATACCAAGCCGCGTCAGGATCTCGGACTGGGCTGCCCACATGCGGGTTCTTTCTTCCGCCTCGGCATGGTTGTGACCCAACAGGTGCAGCACGCCGTGGACAACCAGCAGTGACAATTCTGATTCAAGAGGATGCCCCGCTGCAATGGCCTGGGCTTCGGCGCGAGGGACGGAAATGATGATATCGCCCAGGTAACAACGGCCCGTTTCTGGATCCGTTTCGAAGGCGGGAAACGACAGCACATCGGTCGGCGCATCCTTTCCCAGGAAGTCGCGGTCGAGGGTCTGGATCTGGGCATCGCTGGTCAGGACCAGCGTCAGGTCTGCATCGGGCGCGGACTGCTGAAGCAGTGTCGCCTTGGCGGCCCGTTCCAGGATGTCGGGCATAAAGACACGCCTGAAGTCAGGAATAATTTCGATATTTATCATTTGTGCTTCTTCGAGGGAGGGCGCTTGGGTGCAGTTGGAACCTCCACCACGGCGGAGGTTTGCGAAGCAAGTTGATCCTGTGGATATTCAAGGCGCGGGTGGTATGTGACGCGCAAGGTGGCGATAAAGGACTCGGTAATGCTCGCCAGGTCCCGTTGGGAGAGCGGGGTATTATCCAACTGGCCGTCCTTCTGGCAGCGTTCAATCACATTGCGGACAAGGGTGCGCATCTCGTCATCATTACGCGGACGTTCGGCGCGTGCCTGCGCTTCAACGCCATCGGCAAACATCAGGATGGCCGTCTCTTTCGAGCGCGGCGACGGCCCGGGATAGCGGAACCGGTTCTCGTCTACTTTGGAAGCATCACCAACAGCAACTTGGATAGCACGGTTATACTGGTAACGAGTGACAAGTGTGCCATGGTGTTCAGCGATGAAATCATGCAGTCGGCGCGGCAGGTGATATTTGCGAGCCAGTCCCAACCCATCCGGCACATGGCGGATGATGGCCTCGGCGCTGACCTCGGGGGCCAGATCATCATGGGAATCAATCTGGCTGGGCGGTTGGTTTTCGACAAAGAAAAGCGGGTCGGCTGACTTTCCCACATCATGGAACAGCGCACCCACCCGTATCAGCAGTGTATCAGCCTGGATGCGTTCGGCGGCCTGTTCGGCCAGGTTGGCCACCTGCAGGCTATGCTGGTAGGTCCCCGGAGCACGCTGGAGAAAGTAATTCAGCAGGGGCGAATCGGGGCGGGAGATTTCGAGCAATTGCAGGGCTGTTGTCAGGCCCAAGAATTGGGCCAACAAATATTGCATAGGCAGCGCAATGCTGGCGGAGGCGATCCCGGCAAAGACTGCTGCGCCTGTCAGAGTAGCCAGCCCAACCCAATCCATATCCGTAAAAGGCAGGCGGTAAGCCGCCACCATAGCCGCGCCGGCTACTGCAACAGCGATGGCAGCATACAGGAACTGTCCCACACGGCGCGCCTGTCCAAGCGCCAGCACGCCGCACAGACTGCTCAAGGTGTAATATGGAAGCAGGCCAAGCGCATCTGGCATCCCGTAAGCAGCGAGCAAACTCATCAGCAGGCCAAAGACCAGGCCACCCTCCATCCCAAAGAGTGCCGAGACCAGCAGTGCAAACGCCGGGACAGGGAAGAGATAGGGTACGATAGTTCGATTGGGATTGCTGACGCGCGCCCCAACCAGGAAGATGGCGAAAAGCAGAGCCAGCAGGATCAAACTGCGCAGGTCAGAAATTACCACCGGTTTACGGCGGAAGAAATACAGGGCTGTAAAAATGGCCGAAAGTACCACCAAAGCAGCTGCACCCAGATAGTTAAAAGCCGGGTTCTTGGGTTGAACCAGGCCAAGAGCGGTCAGGGCTTCCAGGTCGGCTGTGGTAATAACCTGCCCGCGCGTGACAACCGTCTGCCCTGCGACATAAGATTGTGTCACCGGCTCAACAGCCTGGCGCGCCGCCTGGCGCGCCGCCTCGGTCAGTTCAGGGCTGTAGAAACTGTTCGCCACGACCAGAGGGGCAATGATTTCAACCACCAATCCTGCTTCCTTCTCGGTCAGCGTGAGGCTGACCAGAGACGGGAGATTCTGTCGGACAGAATCCAGATCCTCGGTCCGCACGGGGTTCTGCATCGCCTTTTCCAACACCGTGAATGCTTCGGTCTGGACCAACTCCCAGCGCGTGTCGGTAAATGCGAAAAGTATACCCTGCGAACCAGACTGAAGAGTGAGACCCTGGATTGCGCTCAGTTCAGTTTTCTTCACATCGAGGGTGGCATCTGGGTTTTTCCGGATTGCAGAAATGGATACCAGGATAGAATTAAGCGCTTTGCTCTGAGTGCGGGCAATCGCTGTATCCGGGGGAATATAGATGGGAGCCATGGCGCGCTCAGCTTCGGTGCGCGCCGCTTCGGTCAACACATCGCTGGCAAATTGGATGTTGCGCGGGGCACGCAAATCCGACGAAGCCACATCCCCCACAGAGAGAGGCAGGCTGACCTGGCGCAATGACCACGGCTGGACAATGGCAACATAAGCTAGAATGCTAATGCATGCCAGCACGAGGGTGGGAAGAAAGGTTCGGCGTGAGAAAAATCGTGAGGAACGGGGGGGAGCCATCCAGTTTACCGGTCGGGGACAGGCAATAGTTATACCCGCACACCTTATATCTGCAATAATTGACGGACAGCAGCGCTGACCTGATCGCCGGGAGCGCGGCCCGCTACACGCGGCATGAGCAGTTTCATCACCTTGCCCATGTCCGCCGGGGAGACGGCACCGGCTTCAGCAATAGCCTCTTCGACCAGTGCCATAAGCTCATCCGCGCTCATCGCCTGCGGCAGGTAAGCCTGAAGGACAACGATCTCAGCCTCGGTGGCCGCCACTATGTCCGGGCGGTCGGCGTGGCGCGCTTCCTCAACCGCCTCCTTGCGAGTCTTGATTTCCTTCTGGATGATTGCCAGCACGGCGGCTTCATCCAGTTTCACCTGCCGGTCGATTTCGACCTGACGGACCGCCGCCAGCAACATGCGAACCGTACGCTTGCGCACATCGTCACCGGCTTTCATGGCTTCTTTTAGAGAAATTTCGAGTTGAGCTTTGGTTTCCATGGTTTCATTATACCTCGTGGGATGGTATGTTCCTGTCGCTGAAAAGGATTAGAGTTCCGGCGATTAACTGGAACTGTTTGTTTGTTCTTGTAGCAAGTGCTCTTACCGCCTATGCAACCGCATCTGCCCGTTGGTCACAACGGTTTCGAGAGCAGACGAGCTAAGGTTTTACACTAACGACTGCGTGGTAATACCGCTGTAATGGTATTATAAGGTTCAAGCAAAACCCTCAGGAATGGCTGCTGGTAATAGCGTACCGCCCAGATAGGAGTCAACACCGCCATCACCAGTGCCACCAGCGCCACCAGCGCGACGAAGATGGGCAGAACATGAGATAACTAATTGAAACGAGAGGGTTTGGAATCCAAAGTGTTCATTCAGGTCATTATTAACCGAAATATCATACGCTAAAAGGCTGCATTTTCTACCAATCTGGTTATAATTCCATCATGTCCCCTTTCTACACCCGCACTGGTGACGACGGCAGCACCGGACTGCTTGGTGAGGCTCGTCTGCCAAAGTACCACCCCCGTATCGAAGCACTGGGTGCTCTGGACGAAGCCTCCGCCGCATTGGGCTTGGCCCGCGCCCTGTGCCAGACTCCGCAGATTATTCCTGTCCTGATTGACGTACAACGCGACCTGTACGCGTTAATGGCCGAAATCGCTGCCACACCTGAAAATGCAGAGCGCTTCCAAACCCTGGGCCTGCCGCGCGTCCAATGGCTGGAATCCCAGGCTGACAACCTCTTTGCTACAGTCCCCCTCCCGGCAGGATTCATCCTGCCCGGTGACTCGCTTTCCGGTGCAGCCCTGGCTCTCACGCGGACAATCGTCCGCCGCGCCGAACGGCGAGTGGCTGAGCTGCTCGATACCGATGAAATCAAGAACCCAATCCTACTGCAATACTTGAACCGGCTCTCATCCCTGTGTTTTGCACTGGAATTACTCGAAAACCAGTCTGCTGGTCTGGAAACTACTCTGGCAAAGAAATGATTGGAACCCTGCTCAACATAGCAACTGTCCTGGTTGGCGGGACGCTCGGCCTGCTCTTCGGATCGCGCCTGCCTGACCGCATGCGCAAGACCGTCATTGCCGGATTGGGGTTATTCACCCTGGCCTATGGCATTTTCAACTTCCTGAAAACGCAAAACCCGCTCATTGTCCTGGGCAGCCTGCTGGTTGGCGCACTGCTTGGCGAGTGGTGGAAAATCGAAGACGGTCTGCAAGGCATCGGGAAGTGGCTGGAGTCCCATTATGGTGGTAAACAAGTTGACCGTCCCCAAAGCGAACTCAGCGTTTCGGCTGCGACCTCCCCAGGCAATCGCCACGCCCCCTCCAGGGATTTCGTCGGCGGCTTCCTGACAGCCTCGCTCGTCTTCTGCGTTGGTCCGATGACCATCCTCGGGTCCATCCAAGACGGTCTGAAAGGTGATTACAGCTTGCTGGCAATAAAGTCGGTT
>CAIQQN010000049.1 GCA_903873975.1 uncultured Anaerolineales bacterium | reverse complement strand
CTGCGCAGGCTCATGGCCTTTTCGTAATCTTTGGCCGCGATGGCATCGACCACGGCTCTGGTTTTATTCACGCATTCCATGAGTGGGAAATGGGTGATGTGGTTGGCCTTGGTTCCGACCACCACGGGTTCGTCTTCGGGTTTGGCTTTGAGCAGGGTTTCGACCGCTTCGTAACCCAACTGGGTTGCCAGGATCCGGTCGTAGGCGCTCGGACGTCCACCTCGCTGGACGTGCCCGAGCACGGTCACGCGCACTTCCTCGCCCAGGTGTTTTTCCAGCACCCGTTGGACATCAGTACTACCGATGTATTTGCCCTGGCGGTCGCGAGCCCCTTCAGCAATGATGATGATGTGATCACGGCGCCCGGCCTGGGTGCCGGCTTTCAGGCGTTCGACCATCACTTCTTGCCAGTTATCCACGTCGGGAGGCGCTTCGGGGATCAGTACCCAGTCAGCACCGGTAGCCAAGGCGCTGTACAGCGCAAGGTAACCGCAGTTGCGTCCCATCACCTTGACGATGAAGGTGCGCTGGTGACTGGCTGCAGTGCTGGTGATGGCGTCCACCGCCTCGGTGATACGGTGCAGGGCGCTGTCGGCACCGATGGTCATGTCGGGACCGGAGAAATCATTGTCAATCGAACCGACCAAACCGACGATGAGCAGGCAGGGGTATGCGTTGGCAACCTCGGAGCTTATTTCACCGCTTTTGGCAAGCTTGTCAACCAGCGATGGCCATTCCTGTCGAAAGACATTCGCCCCGGTCAGCGAGCCGTCGCCGCCGATGACGACAAGCCCATCAATCCCATTCCGAATCAGATTGCGGGCTGCTTTTTGGCGTCCTTCACGGGTGCGGAATTCTTCGCTGCGGGCTGACCCAATGATGGTCCCGCCGCGGTGCAAGATCCCACCGACCGAGTCCCAATCCATTTTTTGGATACAGTCACCCCCCTCGATTAATCCCTGGTATCCCTCGTAAATCGCGTAAATTTCAGCCCCTTTATCCAATGCGGTACGCACCACGGCCCGCACGGCCGCATTCATGCCCTGGGCGTCGCCGCCGCTGGTGAGGACTGCAATTCGTTTTATTGCCATTTCTTTATCAACCTCGGTTAACCAAATTAAGGCAGAATTGTACCGCGGAATGGGTGTGAAACCGTATATGCGCATTGCCTCAAGTTAAATCTTACTATTGGTAGTTTCGTTGCCTCAAGAAGAATGTTACCCTACGCCAGAGACTGTAAGACTGGCGAGGGAGCCTATGATGAGTCAACGAAGCAAGCGAGAGTTGTTAGAAGAGATCCGTCCGCGTTATCTAAAGGCAAAGAAATCCAAGAAGAAGATAATGCTGGATGAGTTTGTGGCAGCGACGGGTTACCATCGCAAGTATGCGACCCGGATCCTGAAACATGGACATCCACGACAGAGTGGCAAGAAGCATGGATTCCACAAAGTCTATCAGGGCGATGTAGTGGTGGCGCTGGAGCAGATCTGGGAGGTGTGTGGGCGGATCTGCTCAAAGCGGCTGCATCCATTCCTGCCGGAGATGGTGAAGGTGCTGGAGCGGTGCGGTGAGCTGCAGTTGTCTGAGCAGACCAAAGCGCTCTTGCTGCAGATGAGCCGTTCGACCATTGATCGTTGCCTGGGCCCGGCCCGCTTTGAGCATCCGCACGGCCTGAGCACCACCAAACCCGGCAGCCTGCTCAAGAAAGCCATCCCGGTGCGCACCTACACTCCCTGGGATGAAGACCAACCAGGTTTCCTGGAAATTGACCTGGTGGCGCACTGTGGGCAGACCACCGAAGGTCAGTATATCAATACTTTGACCTGTGTGGACCTCTCCACCGGCTGGATCGAGTGCCTGGCCGTGCGCCAGCGCACCCAGCAGGCCGTTTTCGAAGCCATCCAGACCATGCGCACCCGTCTGCCTTTTTTCTTGCTCGGCCTTGACTCAGATAATGGCGGTGAGTTTATTAATGACCTGCTCTACCAGTACTGCCTTTCCGAAAAGATCACCTTTACGCGCTCTCGCCCTTACCAGAAGAACGATCAGGCCCATGTCGAGCAGAAGAACTGGTCCGTCGTCCGGCGTCTCATCGGCTATGACCGCTTCGAAACCGAGGTGGAATACCTGCTCTTACAAAATATCTATGCAGACCTGCGCTTATATGCCAACTTCTTCCAGCCAGTTTTGAAACTGGTCTCGAAAGAACACGTGGACAAAAAACTCATCAAAAGATATGATCAAGCTGCTACCCCTTTCCAGCGTGTCCTGGCCGCCAAAGATATTCCAT
>CAIQQN010000048.1 GCA_903873975.1 uncultured Anaerolineales bacterium | reverse complement strand
GCGCGGCAGGTGATCATTGACGCAGGAGGATTAATCCCTTACACCCGCCAGCGATTATTGCAGACGAAGAGATAATTCCTTTCAGTACTTGACTTATCAAATAAAAACAGGTAAAGTCTACGGTAGTGATAATCGTTTAATGGCGAATATTGAGATTCGCAGGAAAAGGAGTTTTTGAGAATTCAGACGCCAGCTTGTTTCCATCTTGAAAGCCCGGAGCGTAGAATTCTTTTTTATTATTGGCAGACCGTTTTCTAAAATTGGCGGTTATAATACGCTAATTATTGTTACAGAACGGAGAGATCCCAAGCTTGATCCTTACCAGTTCCTGAGTGGTTCGTGTGTATCTGTTTTTCGCCCCTGCGATATGGGTTGAGGCGAAGGACATCATTCAGCTCAAATTATGATGAAAGAATAAAGGAGGTGGTGCTCGACACAGAAAGGCATTGTCAGCTACGCCGAAAAAACCCGGAAAACGGGTTCCTATATTCACCATTCTTCTGGAGGAGAAAGCGTATGTTCAAGCGGTTGTCAATTGTAATTACCGCAGTAGCGATCCTGGGCATGCTACTGACGGCTTGCGGTCCAAAAACCGTTGCCTACACCTGTACCGATACGATCGGGTGTGTAAAGATTGGCCCCACAGATCCAATCCATATCGCCTACCTGTTGGTTGTGGCAGGCCCCAACTCAGCGCTGGGCACTGACTCCCGCAACGGCATCGAAATTGCCATCGATGATGCTGGTGGCAAGATCCTGAGCCACACCATCAAGTTCGATGGTGAGGACGGCGGCTGCAGCGCGGATGGTGGTCAGGCGGCAGGCACAAAGCTGGCTGCTGATCCGACGATCATCGCGGTCATGGGCACATCCTGCTCGAGCGAAGCCCGCGCGGCTGAGCCTTTGCTCTCCGCAGCCGGGTTCGTGACGATCTCGTCTTCCAATACTGCTCCTGACCTGACCGATCCGACCAGCCCGAACCACTATGCTGGTTACTTCCGCACCGCCCATAACGACAAGATCCAGGGCGCGGCCGCAGCTGACTTTGCCTATAATTTCCTGCACATCACCAAGGCAGCCACCATCCATGACGGCAGCCTGTATGCCGATAAACTGCAGGGAGTCTTCGCCGACAACTTCAAGGCGCTCGGTGGAACGATCACTTTGCAGACCTCGGTCACCGTTGGGCAGACCGACATGAGCTCGGTCCTGGCTTCCATCGCCACCGGCTCACCTGAGCTGATCTACTTCCCGATCTTCCTGCCCGAAGGCGCGTTCCTGATCCAACAGGCCAAGACCACCCCCGGTTTGGAAAATACCAAGCTGATGGGCGCGGATGGCCTGTATTCGCCGGACGTGATGAATACTGCCGGCGCGGCTGTGGAGGGCTTCATGGTTTCGAGCCCGCTGGTCCAGGGTGCCGCTTATGACGCATTTGTGGCCAAGTACGTAGCCAAGTTTGGCGTGCAGCCGATCAACATCTTCCACGCACATGCCTATGATGGTTTCAACATTGTCAAGGCTGCCATCGAGAAGGTGGCTGTGCAGCAAGCGGACGGGACGCTCTACATCCCACGCCAGGCGCTGCGCGATGCCATGGCTGCCACCAAGGACTTCCAGGGCCTGACCGGCGTCCTGACTTGCAACGCCTCCGGCGACTGCGCGAACCCGATCATCGGCGTTTACGAGTATCACACTGGCGTATATCCGCCTACCCTGATCTGGCCGGAAAAATATATCAAATAGTTTATTCAAGATGGTTTCCAAAGAGGGGCGAGCCTCTGCTCGCCCCTCTTTGTAAAATGCACTCCCATTTGAGAAGAGGAGTATAAGATGCTACGAACCTGGCGTCAACGCATCACGATTGCGGATATCTTCATATGGGTGATCGGTTTGACCATTGCGGGGGTTGCCATTTGGGGGACCATCAGCACCCTGCAGCAAGGCCAGTACTCGGCCCACGTTTGGCTTGACCTTTCGATCAAGGGATTGGCTCTCGGGGGGGTCTACGCCCTCATTGCCATGGGATACACCATGGTGTATGGTATTTTGAAAATGATCAATTTCGCTCATAGCGAAGTATTTATGAGCGGACCCTTCACGGCTGTCTTTGTTGCCCAGGCGCTGGCCAAATCCGGTTTT
>CAIQQN010000047.1 GCA_903873975.1 uncultured Anaerolineales bacterium | reverse complement strand
GGTTTACCAGAATAACAGGTATAATTCGACGGCTAAAAACTCTGGAGGCTCAAAAATGCAAAACTTTCTAGATGGTGGATTGATTTTAACATCAATTGCCCTGGTCATCAGTATTATCCTGCAAAGCAAGGGCGGCGCGGGTCTGGGCAGCCTTTCCGGCTCGGATGCCGGGGGCGTCTTCACCGCCCGGCGCGGCATCGAGAAAACCCTCTTCTGGGTAACGATCATTTTCAGTGTGCTTTTCTTCATCCTGGCTATTACTTCTGTGATCCTCTCTGCCCGTTAATATTTTCTGACAGGTAGAAAGGCCATCGCTGGATTGCATTTTGCACCTGCGAGCGGCCTTTCTTTATTTTGAAAAATGAAAAAACTGCGCTGGCAAATACTGGTGGTTGTGCTAACACTGATCGTGGTAGCGGTTCTGTTGTTGACCCAGCAGCCAACCCAGAGCCCGATCTTTCCTGAACAAGTCAGCGGGGGCATTTATACGGAAGGTCTGATCGGCTCGTTCGGACGACTGAACCCGCTGCTCGACCTGAACAATCCGGCTGACCGGGACATAGATCGGCTGCTCTTCAGCAGTTTGATCAAATTCGATTCGCGCGGGGTACCGCAGCCAGACCTGGCTGAGTCGTGGGGTGTTTCTGCTGATGGTACGATATACAACGTCACATTGCGAGCCAACGCCGTCTGGCAGGACGGGACGCCCATCACCAGCGATGATGTGCTTTTTACCACCAGTCTGCTGCGCAGTGAATATTCAGCATACTCTGCAGATGTGCGCTCCATGTGGGACCAGGTGGAAATCACCCGCCTAGACGATAAGAATATTAAATTTATTCTACCGGAACCGTTTGTCCCGTTTCTCGATTTTCTTACATTTGGGATTTTACCCGAGCACCTGCTAGAAACTGTTTCTGCTGACCAACTGTCCAAAACTGAGTTCAACCTGGCACCAGTGGGCAGCGGGCCGTATAAGTTTGATCATCTTACCGTTGAAAGCGGTCAAATTACCGGCGTAGTGCTGACCAAGTCGGAGAACTATTATGACCAGGTCCCATTTGTGGACCAGATTGTTTTCCGTTATTACCCGAGCGCAGATGCAGCGCTGGCTGCATACAAGCAGGGAGAAGTACTTGGCATCAGCCAGATGCCAGCGAATAGCATTGCGGCGACATGTGCTGACCCCAACCTGTCCTGCTATTCCAGCCGTATGCCGCAGTTGGCAATTGTTTTATTTAACCTGGGTAATAATGATGTCCCGTTTTTCCAGGACAAACAAATCCGGCGTGCTTTAATGACCGGCCTTAACCGCCAGTGGATGGTGGATTATTTGCTTCAAGGGCAGGCGGTTGTGGCGGATAGTCCGTTGCTTCCCCTCAGCTGGGCTTATTATGATGGAGTTGAACATATTGGGTTTGACCCTGATACGGCGAAGAATGAACTTAAGGCTGCCGGGTACGTGCTTCCTCCGGATGGGATAGTACGCGCCAAAGACACAATCTCATTCTCGTTTACGATGGTCTATCCGGATGATGCAATTCACGCGCAACTAGCCCAGACCATCCAGCAAAACTGGGCGGATATCGGCGTGGAAGTGAAACTCCAGGCGGTATCCTATGATTCTCTTATTAAAGACCACCTGACCCCGCGCACTTATCAGGCTGCGCTGGTGGACCTAGACCTGAGCCGTTCGTACGACCCGGATCCGTATCCGTTCTGGCACCAGGCCGAGATCAATGGCGGACAGAATTATTCCCAGTGGGACAACCGCACTGCCAGCGAATACCTGGAACAAGCGCGCGTGGTAGCCGATCCGAATATCCGTGCCCGGCTGTACCGCAACTTCCAGGTTGTTTTCACCCGCGAACTCCCAGCCTTGCCTCTGTATTATCCGATCTATACCTATGGCGTGGATCAGCGCGTGCAAGGTGTGCAGGCTGTACCGCTTTTTGAGCCAGCCGACCGTTTCAATGGGATTGCATCCTGGTACCTGGTAACCCGCCGTACACTCGAACAAACCGTACCACCAACAGTTGTACCATAAGATATAAAAGCCCCGGAACCTTCTCCAGGGCTTTTCATCAAGAGAAATCATGATAAGAGGAGTTTTAAATGGCTGATCAACGTGAGGCTGCGCTGCAATATGCCCGCAAGAATAAAGAAAAATTCCTGAACGCCTTCAAGGAAATCCTGACGATCCCGTCCGTTTCGACTGACCCGGCGCATAGCGCGGATATCCGTCACGCCGCTGAGTGGCTGGCGGCACAATTACGGGGGCTTGGGATGCAGAAAGTGCAGGTTTTTCCAACCACCAAACACCCGATTGTATATGGAGAATGGCTGGGTGCGGCAGGTGCGCCGGTTGTTCTTATTTATGGGCACTACGACGTTCAACCAGCTGATCCTCTTAACCTTTGGAAGACCGGTCCCTTTGACCCGGTAGTGCGTGGTGAAGAAATATATGCCCGCGGAGCCTCGGACATGAAGGGACAGGATCTGGTCATGCTTAAAGCCGTCGAATCACTGGTCAAAACCGGCGGACTACCGGTGAATGTCAAATGGCTGTTTGAGGGTGAAGAGGAAATCGGTTCGCCCAACCTGGAATCTTTCATTGCGGAGCACAAGGATCTGCTGGCCTGCGATTTTGCAATGAATCCGGATTCGGGGATGATCGGAAAAGATTACCCGACCCTTACTTATGCTTTACGCGGTCTGGCTTATTTTGAACTGCGGGTTTTTGGCCCGGCAAAAGACCTGCACTCCGGCATTTATGGCGGAGCAGTCCATAACCCAGCCATTGCCCTGGCCGAATTGATTGCCGGGATGCACGATACCAAAGGGCGCATTACTTTACCAGGCTTTTATGACAGAGTTCAAAAATTAAACAAGGAGGAACGCGACGAGCTGGCGCGTCTCCCGATCGATGACAAACACTTCCTCGAAGTGACTGGCGCGCCGGCATTGTATGGTGAGGCTGGTTTCACTGTCAACGAGCGTACCGGGGCACGCCCGACGCTGGATGTTAATGGATTGCTTTCCGGGTTTACCGGTGAAGGATCCAAGACGGTCATCCCTGCCTGGGCAATGGCGAAAATATCCATGCGCCTGGTTCCTGATCAGGATCCGAAGGAAGTCCACCAGCAGTTGATCCGATATCTGGAAGAACATGCCACCAAGGATATCCGCTGGGAATTGACCGCGATGGCAGGCGGCTCTGCTTCCATATCTGACCGGAACAATATTGGCGTCCAGGCGATGGAAAAAGCCCTGGAGACAGTGTGGGGAATGCGGCCGTACTTCCGGCGCGAGGGTGGTTCCATCCCGGTGGTGCGGGATATGCAGAATCTGCTGGGCATCGAGTCGGTTATCTCAGGTTTCGGTTTACCGGATGACAATGTCCATGCGCCGAACGAAAAAATGCACCTGCCTACCTGGTACCGGGGTATCGAGGCGGTCATCCATTTCTTCCTGAATTTGAAGCCCCAGTCTTAAACCACCGACGGGGATCCCAGACCCCCGTCAACCTTTTTGGAGATTACCGGTATGGATGATAAACTTGTTACCTATGGCGGACAGGCGATCATCGAAGGCGTGATGATGCGGGGGCGCAAGACCTGTGCGATGGCCATGCGTGCTCCGGATGGCAGCATTACCACCAAAGTCGAGTTGCTGGGTGGCATCTATAAATCCCGTTTGGCAAAGATCCCGTTCCTGCGCGGGTTGATCCTGTTGTGGGATTCACTCGGCTTGGGAATGCACGCCCTGACCGATTCTGCCAATCTGCAAACCGGTGAAGATGAAAAAATTGAAGGCCCGGTACTCTACCTGACCCTCGGGCTGACCTTCCTGGTTGCCATCGGCATCTTCTTCCTGGCTCCAGCAGGAATCGGCTGGCTGTCCGAACATTTCCTGCACTGGAATGCCTGGTGGAGCAATCTTCTGGAAGGCATTATCCGTTTACTTTTATTGATCGGTTATATGTGGGGGATCGGTTTTGCCCCAGACATCGCGCGGGTCTTTGCTTATCATGGCGCAGAACACAAGACCATCAACGCCTTCGAAGCAGGCGCAGACATGACACCGGCTGCTGTCGGGAAGTACTCGGTCGAGCACCCACGTTGCGGCACGGCTTTCCTGCTGACCCTGATGGTGCTCTCGTTGTTTTTCTTTACAATCCTTGGCCCGTTGCCGTTTTCCTGGCGGTTAATTAGCCGGGTGGTGATGATCCCGATCCTGGCCGGTGTGGCTTACGAATACCTGCGCTGGACGGCCAACCACCTCAACCTGCCGTTCGTGCGCATGATCGTCAAGCCCAACTTGGCGCTGCAACACCTGACCACGCGCGAACCGGACGAGAAGATGCTGGATGTGGCAATCACCGCCTTCCAGACGATGCGGAAAGCGGAGCAGGAAGCCTGAAAAAACAAGGACCCCTTTGAAGCTTAGGCAAAAAGTTGTTTCTCCCATAAGTACAAAAAACGCAGTGTTCCTGCGTTTTTTGTTTGGAGAAAGATGAGGTTGCTATCACTGCAAAAAGCCCCGGCGTTGATATTCCTTGAACAACTTCCCCCAGGTAGTGTTTTCCCGCCATTCCCGGGCAACCCATTTGTATTTGAGCGGCCAGTAGAAATAGTCCTGTTCGGCCTCAGAGATTGCTATTGGCAGGAATACCAGCGGATTGCCGATAAACACTTGCTTGATATTATTTTCCTGCAAGAAGTTCACAACCTGTCTAGTTGCCTTGTGTCTTAGATCCTTAACTCTG
>CAIQQN010000046.1 GCA_903873975.1 uncultured Anaerolineales bacterium | reverse complement strand
GAGGTTTGCGCCATCCGGGCGGTGGTCACTGACGACTTCATGACCGCCGACTGGGTGCGCCTCCCGTATGATGTGCTGGCGAAGGTGGCTAATAGAATTGTGAACGAAGTGCACGGAATCAATAGAGTGGTGTATGATATTACCAGCAAGCCGCCCGCCACAATTGAATGGGAGTAACCCAAGTTACGTTTTGCTTTTTACATCTTACGCTTCAGGTAAGGATTACAACTCAGACGTAAAGTGCAAAACGAAAGGAGAATATCATGACCAATGCTATCGAGCCCCGCCATCCCATCCCGCCCGCGCCGATCCACCCGCTGGCCGCGCTGTCGATTATCGTACTGGACAACGTCTTCGGCTGGATAGACCTTGTGCCTGGTGCCATACTGGGTACAAGCCTGCTGGTAGGTGGGTTGGGGTTCCTGTCCACCATGTTCGTCCAGCGTTATATGGCGAAGGATGAATGGGGTGTATCGGTGGCAAAGGGATTGGTCATGGGCATTATTGCTGGTGTTCCTTTCCAGGTGACCGGGACGGCGGTCGGCGCCATCCTGCTTGGCTGGGCAGGGGCGAGTCAATGGATCAAATTCCCTGCGCCGAAGGGAAAACTAGAGCAATTTCCCGCCCCCGATGATGAAATCGTGGACGTGGAAGTCAAGGATGCTAAATGATTGGTTGGGTGGTGATCAGCGACGATTGCTTGCATAACTGATTGCTGCACCAAATGCGTAAATTCCTGGCATTCTTCCTCAGCGTTTACCTTCTTTTTACCGGGCTGATGCCAGCCCGCGCCCAGAGTGCGGCGCGCCTCAGCCTCTATGCCCTGCAAACAACATCTTTCCCAGTCATGACCGCCGGGCTGGATGTGTTCGATTCGGCTGATAACTTCGTCACCGGGCTGACGACCGATGCGGTCACCCTGCTTGAAGATAACCAGCCCCGCCCGCTCAGCAGCCTCGAAGAACTCCAGCCGGGAGCGGAATTTGCCCTGGCGCTGGATCCCGGCCCGTATTTTGCTTATCGGGATGCCAACGCCGTCACCCGTTTTGACAAAGTCGTGCAAGCGGTAAACGAGTGGGCTGCCGATCATCCCGATTCGCTGGACGACGACATGAGCCTGATTCCGGCCGGCGGGACTCCGGCCATGCACCTGCCGACAACGGCGGCTTTTTCAGATGCCCTGGCTGCTTACCAGCCCAATCTGCAGAGTCTTGTCTCAAGCCCGGAAACCCTGTCACGCGCTCTGGATGTGGTCTCTGAACAGCCTTCTGAGACTGGCAGGAAGCCTGTCGTGCTGTATGTCACCTCTGTACCGGCGGCAGGTGACATCCCGGCTCTGCAAAACCTGACCCAGCGCGCCGTGACCGGGCATATTCGCGTTGACATTTGGATCGTGGCTTCGCAGGATTACTACTCCACATCCGGCGTGACGGCCCTCAAGGATTTGGCCATGCTGACCTTTGGACAATATTTCCTTTTCTCTGGCAAGGAGACATTGCCCAGCCCGGAGATGTACCTCGCATCTCTGCGCCACACCTACCGCCTGGCGTATTCTTCCGGCCTCCTCACCTCCGGCGGACATACGCTGACGGTGCAGATCAACCTGAACGGCGAAACAGTCACTTCTGAGACGCTGTCCTTTGAACTGGACGTTCAGTCACCGAACCCGATCCTGGTCGACCCGCCGGTGCAGATTGTCCGCACGGCGCCGGATGAGCGCACCACCGCCACCTTGTCTTTCCTTCCCACCCAACAGCCAATCAACATCATTATCGAATTCCCGGATGGCCGGACGCGTCCCTTGGTCCGTACCGTGCTGTACGTGGATGGCGTACTGGCGGATGAGAATACTGCCGAACCGTTTGACCAATTCACCTGGGATTTAAGCGGTTACGCGGTCAGCGGCCAGCATATCCTGACCGTGGAAGCCTTGGATAACCTGGGCTTGAGCAAGGTCAGCGTGGGCGTACCGGTGCTGGTTACCGTTGTGCGGCCGCAGTTTGGGTTGCTGCCCTGGCTTTCCCGTAACAGTCGGTGGGTGGCGCTGGGAGCAATCCTTTTCGCCGGGGGGGTGCTGGGCGGGATCCTGACCCGGAGTTGGGTAAAAAAACGTCGTTTGACCCCGGCAGGCCGCGGGTCCCGCCGCGACCCGCTGACCCAATCCGTCCAGACCAGGGGGGGGAAGGGCGGCCTTCGCCTGCCGTGGAAGCGTCCTTCCAAACCATCTGGAGCCTACCTTGTCCGCTTGAAGGACGACGGCCAGCCGATCACTGCACCGCCCATCCCCATTTCGGTTCCGGAGATAACTTTTGGCTCAGACCCTGTCCAGGCCACGCGCATTTTGGATGACCCGTCAGTTTCGCCACTGCATGCCCGGCTCAAAGAAGAGCATGGCGAGTATATCCTTTCCGATGAAAAATCCGTCGCCGGGACGTGGATCAACTACGAGCG
>CAIQQN010000045.1 GCA_903873975.1 uncultured Anaerolineales bacterium | reverse complement strand
TGTGACTCTGACCTGGACGGTTGCCCCCTGTGTGATCGGCAGCGGGTCCACCTCGGCGGAGGTGAGCACGGCGGGAATCCCGGTCGGTGCAGCGGTGGATGTGCCCGAGGGAAGGTAGAGCAGATCGCCTGGCAGGCTGGCCTGGGGTTCGGTGAGCCCGTTAAGTTGAGCGATGGTCCAGGGGTCGGTGTTTTGTCTGACAGCCAACTCCAGCAAAGTGTCACCTTTGGCAAGCACAGTGCGAGCCGTCAGGGCAGGCTGCTCATCCTGCTGCAGCAAGTTGAGGCTGTAACCGGCATACAGTTCGGCGGGGCTGACGATGTGATTGAGTTTGATGAGCAATGCCGGTTCAACGCGGTATTGGCGGCTCAGGCTGCTCAGGCTTTCGCCAAACGGGACCGGCACGGTGATCAGTGTGCCGCTCAGCCCTTCATAACCGGGAATGATGAGCTGGTCGCCTACGAAAATATCCTGGCTGACCATGTTGTTGGCAGCCATGAGGTCGGTCACGCTGACGTAGAAGCGTATGGCAATCCCCCACAGCGTATCGCCCGACTGGACAATGTAAACCGGACCGGACGGAGGCGTGGGGGTTTGGGCAGAGGCGGGAGTCGCTGAAACGACAAAGATGAGGGCAAGGAGGCAGGTGAAAATTCTTTTATTCATTTTGGAACTCTATACGATCACCGATCCTGAATTCGTCTAGCCGGTCTGGGTGGATCTCCAGGATATACCTGGCTGGCTGGCGTGGAGCGTAGGCCGGCCGCCAGGCGCGCGCCAGTACGATATCCACGACAACCTTCTCGGAATTGATCCAGATGACTGCCAGGTCCATGAAAACGAACAGCATGTGAATAGCAGTATCGAGACGGCCATCGCGTGCCTCAACGAGCAGCAAGCCTTTCTCCGGTGCAAGCCTGGAACGGAACATCAGACCGCGCAAACGGCACAGGAAGCTGTCGCAGTAGAGGGCGTGTAATGGCGACGGAAGCGGCTGGTTCTTATTTTCGAGCTGGATTGTCTTCATAGGGATATGAAAACGGGGCGTTTGGTGCGCCCCGTTCCAGTCGGATTGGCTCAGGCGTTTTTGTTTCGTCCAAGCACGGTATCTACGCTGGTCAATAATTCCTGCGGGCTGAACGGCTTGGCAATGTAATCGTCCACTTTGGCAATGTGCAGTCCGAGCACCTTGTCTATGCTCTGGGCTTTGGCGGTGACGACGATCACCGGAATATTCTTGGTGGCCTCATCTGCTTTCATTTGTTGATAGACTTCCCATCCGTCCATTTCAGGCATCATCAAATCAAGCAGGACCAAGTCGGGATGTTCATTGCGGATAATTTTGAGACCTTCCTTACCGCCGTTGGCACCTCGGATCTCGAACCCGCGGCGGCTGAGGATCAGGCGAATCAGGTCAATCATTTCCGGTTCGTCTTCAATACAGAGGATCATCTTTGTGCTTATTTCGGTCATGCGCTGCCACCTGAACGAATCAAGTTTACCACAAATAACACCCTCCTATCTTTCCATACTATTCCAGTTCTTTGGGAATTGGCGTGGGCTGGCGAACTCTCTCCCATTTTACAGGGATTCCCAAAGACTCCGCACCCTTTCTGCTTTACTGATTCGGATAAAGATGATGAATATATTAGAATTTTATATAACATATTCCTCGAATCTGGCAGAGACGTATATAGGTTGGTATAATCTACTCGCACGGACAGGAGGTCCATGTGAAATCACGCAATCAGTCCTACATTATATATCTTCTGCTGTTCATTGCGATCGTGGCGATGGTCTACTTCAACGTTCGGCAGCAGCCGAATGCACAAGGACCTTTGTCCATAGATCAGCTTGCGCAGCAGATCGAGTCTGGGACAATCGCGAAAATCGTTGTCAATGATGACAACAGTTTAACGGTGACATCTTCCAGTTCCAGCGGTCCGATCGAACAAACCGCTCGCAAAGAGACGGAGACAACCCTCGTCTCGCAATTGCTGGCGTTTGGCGTAACACCCGAACAGTTGTTAAAAGTAACCATCCAGGTCAATCCACCCAGTCCCTGGGCTGGCATATTAACCCTGGCTTATTACATCGTACCGGTCATTCTGATAGGCGCGCTCTTCTGGTTCATTTTCCGCCAGGCACAGGGCAGCAACAACGCCGCGATGGCCTTTGGCAAATCCAAGGCGCGCATGTTCAGCGGTGAACATCCCACGGTAACATTTGAGGATGTGGCCGGCATAGATGAATCCAAGGAAGAACTGAAAGAAGTGGTCGAGTTCCTGAAGGAACCACAGAAGTTCATCCAATTGGGCGCGCGCATTCCAAAGGGTGTCCTGTTAGTCGGTCCTCCCGGTACGGGGAAAACCCTGCTCGCCAAGGCCGTTTCAGGTGAGGCGGGTGTACCTTTCTTCTCGATCTCCGGTTCGGAGTTCGTGGAAATGTTTGTCGGCGTGGGTGCCAGCCGCGTGCGTGACTTGTTCGATCAGGCCAAGCGCCATAGCCCCTGCATCGTCTTTGTAGACGAGATTGACGCCGTCGGACGGCAGCGCGGTGCCGGTCTGGGCGGCTCGCACGACGAGCGTGAGCAGACCCTCAACCAGATGCTGGTCGAGATGGACGGGTTCGATACCGATACGAACGTGATCGTAGTAGCCGCCACCAACCGTCCCGACATCCTGGATCCGGCCTTGCTGCGCCCCGGTCGCTTCGACCGCCGCATCACCCTCGACCGGCCGGATATGCGCGGCCGCGAGGCCATTCTGAAAGTCCATGCGCGGGGCAAGCCCTTCGAACCCAGCGTGGACCTGGGCAGCATTGCAAGGGGTACGCCCGGTTTCGTCGGCGCGGACCTGGAAAACCTGATCAATGAAGGCGCCATCCTGGCAGCCCGCCGTAACAAGAAAGCGATTGGTCAGCCTGAATTGGAAGAGGCGATTGAGCGCGTGATCATGGGACCCGAACGCAAATCCCGGCTGATCAGTGAAGAAGAAAAACGCATTATCGCGTATCACGAAGCAGGCCATGCAGTGGTCATCAACGCCATCCCTGAAGCCGATCCGGTGCAAAAGATTACCATCGTTGGACGCGGACAAGCTGGCGGGTTGACCTGGAACCGTCCGACCGACGATCGCACACTCGTCTCACGCAAGAAAATGCTGGCGCAATTGGCCCTGTTCCTCGGCGGCCGCGCAGCCGAGCAGCTCGTATTCGACGATATTACCTCGGGTGCCTCCAATGACCTGGAGAACGTTACCAAAATAGCTCGCACCATGGTCACCCGCCTGGGGATGAGTAATGAACTCGGCTCGATGACTTACGGCCAGAAGGAAGAACTCATTTTCCTGGGCCGCGAGATCTCCGAGCAGCGTGATTATTCCGAGGCCGTAGCCGAACAGATCGACCGCGAAGTGCGCAAGCTGGTGGATGATTCCTATAAACAGGCGCTTGCGATCCTGAAGAAATATCGCACCGAACTGGACGCGGTGGCCAACAAACTGCTCGAGGTGGAAACGCTGACGCGCGAAGAGTTCGAGAAGATCTTCCCGCCCCCGTTCCCCAAGAAGAGCGGCACCCCGCAGCCTGCATAACCAAACAGAAACCCGGCTTAATAACCGGGTTTTTTGTTAATCGTTGTTAATTTCTCGATCATGCCCAGCCTTCGACCGCCAATGCATCGTGCAGTTCATCGGGATGGTGACGACAGTGATACTCCAGGCGGCTGGACTCGGCGTGGGCTTTGCTGTAGGGCCACCCTTCGATCATGCGATTCCGTTCGTGCAGCTCGTGCAGCAGTACAAACCCCCTTTCCTGCTCTTCAATGGCATCGTCGATCCAGACCTCACCCTCGGGGACGAATTCATAAACGTGGTCATGACCACCAGCCGTGTAGTCAATGTCGAACGCGCTCCGCACCAGCCGGCCGTTCACGATCCATACACTGACACCATTCTCCAGCTTCTTCCACAGGCGCTCGTGTACTGCGCTGGCATCCGGCAGCTCTTGCCCTTGATGTGTTACCTTGCGCACATCCCCGGCTTTTCTCCTTACCCTGCGTTCCACCTGGTCGGCCTTTGTGATTGCATCGGCATAAGAGGCGCCTTTTGCCATGAGGTCATGCTCCACCAGCAGGTGATCGATGAAGAATAGGCGCTCATCGTGCTCGGCTTCCCTGTCGATCCAGAATTCCTTGTCTGGGATGTATGGATACCGGTAGTGCTGGCCGAAATTCGTGAACTCTTCATCGATATGCCCACGGATGTACGCGCCGTCGACGATCCAGACCTGGTAGTCGCCGCGCGTGTCGTCTTTTTGTAGATAGGGTGGTTTGAGAGAGTCTTCCATGGGGGTTTCTCCTATTCGTAATCCAACCAAGCAGCCTAAAGGCATCTACTCACCGCCTGCCCCTTTCCTATTACTCCGGGGAATTGCGGGGATCTTTGGCGGCGGGTTTGGCGAGACTTCGTCCTATTATCGCGCCTTTTCTGGCAAAACGCGCACCATTCTCGGGACGCGTCGTAAAGCACCCATCGCGTAGCATCCATTTTCTGGACAGCCGCATTTTATTTCAGGAAAGTGATGATCGCTTCTTCAATTTCATCCAGCTTCCCCTCCCCTGCCTCGAACCAGTGGATCTCCGCATCCTCCCTCTTGAACCAGTTCGCCTGCCGCCGCACGAAGATGCGCGTCAACCGCCGCATCCGCACTTTGGCATCCTCCAGGCTCATCTCACCTCGCAGCACGAGGGCGCACTCGCGGTAACCGATGGCAGACATAGTGGGCAGGTCGGGCGAATAGTCCTGCGCCAGCAAGCCGCGCACCTCGTCCAGCAGACCGGCGGCAAACATGGCTTCGATGCGGGCATCCAGGCGGGCATAGAGTTCCGGGCGCGGGCGGATCAGCCCGATCGTCAGCAGGCGGTAGGGATTTTCGCTCTGCCCGCGCTGGCCGGAGAATCTGCGTCCGGTGGAGAAGATCACCTCCAGCGCCCGCACCGTCCGGCGCAGGTTGCGCGGGTCGATCGTCTCCGCCGCAGCCGGGTCGAGAAGAGTCAGCCACTGGTGCAGCCACTCGTTCCCCTGAGACTTAGCCAGCTCTTCCAGCACGGTCCGCAGACGGGTGTCCGGTGCTGTGGCGGGCGGCGCCCAGCCGTGCGTCACAGCGTGGATGTACTGCCCCGTCCCGCCCACCAGGAACGGCGGTTTGCCGCGCCTCTGAATATCTGCAATGGCGTCCGCCGCGGCGCGTTGGAAAACAGCCAGGCTCCAGGTCTCATTTGGATTCGCCACGTCGATCAGGTGGTGCGGGATGCGGAGGCGTTCGGCGGGCGTGGGCTTGGCGGTACCGATGTCCATGCCGCGATAGAAGAGACGCGAATCCGCCGAGACAATTTCCCCTCCCAGCCGTTCTGCCAGTTGGATGGCAATCTCGGTCTTTCCGACCGCGGTTGGCCCGACAATGACAACCAGGGGCGGTTTGGCATGTGACGTGTGACGTGTGGCGTGCAATGGGCTATTCGATGACATTTTGAAAATGCTCGATCTGCGCATTCCCGCCGGGTCTGCCTTCCACGGCGATCACGTCGAACTGCCAGCTTTCGCCGCTTTCGGGGTGCGCCTGGAGATACTCTTCGGCCGCGTTGAGCAAATATGCTTGTTTGCGGCGCGTGACCGAATCTTCGGGATAGGCAAAGGTATGCGAACTGCGCGTCTTGACCTCGACGAAGACCAGCAGGCCATCCTTGCTGGCGACGATGTCAATTTCGCCATGTGCGCCATGGACGTTGCGAGCCAGGACTGTGTAACCGTTTGCCGCCAGGTACTCCGCGGCGATTTCTTCGCCCCAGCGACCAACGACCTGTCTGCGAGTGCTCATGCGCGCAGTTTCTCCACCATGCTGCGCAGGCGGGAGCTCAAACTGCGCCGGCGCGGCAGGGCCGCAGATACCAGGCGTTCATAGTGTGCAAGCATGGTTTGCATGACGTGTTCAACGGCGTATTTATCGGAGGCCTTGCGGGCAGCCAGCCCCATCTTGCTGCGCAGGCTGCGGTCGAGGCACAAACGGGTCAGTTTAGCGGCATAAGCGGCCTGGTTTTGCCTGGCAAGGAAGCCGGTATTACCATCCTCGATGGTATCACCCACACCCACCGAGTGGATGCCCAGTGCAGGCAGCCCGGTTGCCATGGCTTCGATAACCGAAAGGGGATGTACTTCCGTCACCGAGGCGGTCACGAAAACGTCGCACATCGCCAGGTATTGCGGCATGCGGTCATAGGCGACCATGCCAAAGAAATGCACCCGGTCTGCGGCACCGGTTTCGGCAGCCAGTTTTTTCAGGCTCTCCTCTTCTGGGCCACCACCGACGATCAGCAAATGAACATCCTCCACAGCCTCGACAACGCCTGCAAACGCCCGCAAAAGAAAGTCCACGCTTTTTTCCGGTCCCAGCCGCCCGGAATAGATCAGCAGGGTGTCCTCCGGCGTAAAGCCGAATGCGAGGCGACAGTCTTCACAAGCCTGCTGATAACGCTTCAACTCGACGCCGTTGGGTACCACTTCTATCGGGCTGGTCACTCCCAGTTTCCGCAGCACATCTGCCATTCCGGGCGAGGGTGAAATGACCAGGTCCACGGCGGTACAGAAGGGCGGCATGTAGCTCTGCAGAAAGCTGGTGCTGATTTCCTCGGGCAGGAGCGGCATGTATGCTTGCGCGTACAGATCGTAGCGGGTGTGGTTGGTGAAGACAATTGGGATGTTCAGCGGGCGGCAATAGCGCAGGGCCAACCGTCCGCTGAGGAACGGATGGTTTACGTGGACCAGGTCCATGGTCTGGAGCAGCGCTTTCACTTTGCGGCTGTAGCGGAAGTTCAAG
>CAIQQN010000044.1 GCA_903873975.1 uncultured Anaerolineales bacterium | reverse complement strand
CTGATCATCAACATGCGCTTTGACAGGCGCCCTGCCATTGACCTACATCAGCCGCCGCTCGAGTTCCTCTGGCTGCGGACGTTTGACAACCCGGTACTGCCCATCCCCATCCGATCTTTGATGCGCGGGGTCCATGCCGCGCTTGAGACAATCCGGGAAGGCGGCAAGGTCTACACCCACTGCACCAGGGGCCGGCACCGCGGGGTGGCGATGGGGGCAGCCATTTTGATCGCCCTGGGATACGACCCGGATGAGGCCATCGAACTGATCAAGGTGCGGCGTCCAAGCTCCGACCCGGATGCCTTTTATATCCGCAGGCGCATCCTACGCTTTGCGCGTGCATGGTCCCGTCCCGTAGGAGATTCGGGATGATATGCTTGAACCGGGACTACCACGTCCCGTGCGATTTGCTAAGCAAATCGAGCCGGGACTACCTCGCAGACAATTGATTGCTGAAAGGAATTGCCAATGACTCCTTCCGAACCCCGTGCTAGAACCGGGACTACCTCGTCCCGTTCTGGAACCGGGACTACCTCGCAACTCAACCAGTTGATTGCCGACCAGTGGGAAGCCTGGATGCGCTGGGACCCGCTCTTTGCCACCTCCTGCGGGGATAATCGTTTCAACGACCGCCTGCCGGAGGCGGGCGAGGAGAATTACGTTTCCTGGCGCGGGCAGTTGGCAGCCTTCCGCCAGCGCTTGCAGAAGATGGACGGCAAGGCACTCCCTCCGGCTGACCGGCTGAACTACGACATCTTCGCCCGCATGCTGGACTTTGAGATTGCCGGGCTGGATTACCATGGCTACCGCTTGCCGATCTCCAAGGCGGGCGGGTTCCACATATACTTCCCGGACCTGTACCTGCTCTCCCCGTTCGGGACGGTGCGCGATTACGAGAATTTCCTCGCCCGGCTGGAGGAGTTCCGCCGTTATTTCAACGAGAGCATTGACCTGATGCATCTTGGCTTGCGCACGGGCTTCGTCCCACCGCGCGTCACGCTGGAGGGCGTGGACAAGTCCCTGCGGGCGCACATCGTGGACAATCCAGCCAGCAGCGTTTTCTTCAAGCCCTTCGAGCAGTTCCCCGCCTCCATCAGCGACGCTGATCGAGGGCGGCTGAGGGCCGCGGCGGAAGCTGCCATCCGCGGGTCGGTGGTACCGGCCTACCAGGCGCTGCTTCAGTTCCTCGAAACGGAATACGTGCCCGGATCCCGCCCCGGGATAGCGGCGGTGGAATTGCCGGATGGACAAGCCTTTTACCAGGACCGCATCCGCTTCTTCACCACGCTGGACCTGTCGCCCGAGGCTGTCCATGAGACAGGACAGAGCGAGGTCAAACGCATCCGGGCCGAGATGGAATCCGTCATCCGCAAGACGGGCTTCAAGGGCAATTTCCGGGCCTTCATCAAGTTCCTGCGCACGGACCCGCGCTTCTACGTGACCACGCCCGGGGCGCTGCTGGAGAAGACCGCCCTGGTGCTGAAACGCATGGATGGCGAGCTGCCCAGGCTGTTCAAGACCCTGCCGAGACTGCCCTATGGCATCCGCGAGATCCCGGCTTTCAGCGCGCCGGGCAACACCGCCGCCTATTACCAGCCCGGCACCGGGGATGGGACGGTGGCAGGCAACTACTACGTCAACACCTACGACCTGGCGAGCCGCCCGCTGTACGAGATCGAGGCCCTGAGCCTGCACGAGGCGGTGCCGGGGCACCACCTGCAGATCGCCCTCCAGCAGGAACTGGGCGACCTGCCGAACTTCCGCCGCTTCGCCGGGTTTACCTCCTTCGTGGAGGGTTGGGCGCTGTATTCTGAAAGGCTGGGAATGGAAGTCGGTTTCTACCAGGATCCCTATTCGGATTTTGGCCGCCTGTCCTACGAGATGTGGCGCGCCTGCCGCCTGGTGGTGGACACGGGCATGCATGCCCTGGGCTGGACGCGCCAGCAGGCGATCGATTTCATGGCTGAAAACACTTCTTCCACGCTGCTCAACATCACCAACGAAGTGGACCGGTACATCGCCTGGCCGGGACAGGCGCTGGCCTATAAACTGGGCGAGCTGAAGATCCGCGCACTGAGAGCATCGGCTGAGAAAGAATTGGGTACGAAGTTCGACCTGCGCGAATTCCACGATGTGGTTTTACTGGCGGGCGCCCTCCCGCTGGACGTGCTGGAGAGGCGCGTTAGGGAGTGGGTGAGGGGACAGAAATGAGGATCAAAACGGGTTCCGCGCGGGACACATTCTTCATATTCTGTAAGGGCGACCCAACGGGTAGGGGCGACCCACCGGGTCGCCCCTACGGCATCATTGCCAAAGCCTCATCCTCCCAGCTTCGCCACCGTGACCCCGGCTCCGCCTTCCTTGTCCCCGCCTTCCTCGAACGATAGCACATTCGGATGGTTCTTGAGGGCGGCCCGCACCTCCTGCCGAAGTTTGCCGGTGCCTTTGCCGTGGATGATGCGGACGAAAGGTAGCCCGGCCATGGTGGCCTTTTCAAGGTAGCGGTCGAGCATCTCCAGGGCGTCTTCGGCGCGCTGACCGCGCAGGTCGAGCTCGATGCCGGGAGAGGGGGTAAGAGCAATTGACGATTTACGATTTACGATTGACGATTGCGGACTGGATGGCCATTCCTTGACTGATCGCTGACTGCCGGCTGCCGGGGGCTCACCGTCAATGGCCTCCTGCTTTCGCTTCAACTCGTCCAACGGGACGCGCATCCGCAGCGGGCCGGCCTGGATCTCGGCCTCATCCTCATCCAGCGAGAGGATCGTCCCTTCGTTACCGAGACTCCTCAGAAGGACTTTCTCGCCAACTTTGAGAGGCCCATGCGACATGGAACGTCCGGCTTTTAACCCTTCGACATGGCTCAAGGCAGGCTTGCGGCGTTTCACTGGCCTCTGGACTTCCTCCTCAACAGCTTCCACTTTCTCTTCGATTTTCTTGAGCTCGTCCAGTGGCTGGCGGGCTTTCTTTAACTCAGCTTTGAGCGATTTCAACTGCGCCTTGAGAACTTCGATTTCCAGTTCACCCTCGGCGCGCGCTTGTTCGAGCACCTTCTGACGTTCATCATCAATCTTTTCCAGCCGTTCTTCCAGGTCACGTTCCAGCTTGCGCGCCTCGGAGCGGGACCGTTCGGCTTTTTCGCTCTCCTTGAAGGCGATCTTGCGCTGGCGGTGGATGTCGCCGATGAGCTTGTCGGCGCGCAGGTCGTCGGGGTTGATCTCGCTCTTGGCGGTTTCGATGATCTCCTGCGGCAGTCCCAGGCGCTGGGCGATCGCCAGCGCATTCGAGCGACCGGGCAGGCCGATGGTCAGTTTGTAGGTCGGGCGCAGGGTCTGGACGTTGAACTCGAGCGAGGCGTTGACCACGCCCTGGGTGGTGTGGGCGAAGGTTTTTAGTTCCGGAAAGTGGGTGGCAACGAAAGTGGTGATGCCCTCCCTCAGCAGGCTGGAGAGAATGGCACGCGCCAAGGCGGCGCCCTCCTGCGGGTCCGTGCCCGCCCCGAGTTCGTCCAGGATGACCAGCGAGCGTTTATCCGCTTTTTTCAGGATATGGACAATATTGGTGATGTGACCGGAGAAAGTGGAGAGCGACTGCTCGATGGACTGTTCGTCGCCGATGTCAGCATAGACGGTCTGGAAGCAGGGCAGTTCCGAGCCGGACTGGGCCGGGATGTGCAGCCCGCTCTGGGCCATGACCGCCAGCAGGCCGACGGTCTTGAGGGTGACGGTCTTGCCGCCCGTGTTGGGACCGGTGATGACGAGGGCGAAGGTCCCGGGGGCGGCGTCGATCGTGATGGGCACCACCGTTTCCGGGTCGAGCAGCGGATGACGGGCGTGCAGCAGCTTGACCGTCAACAGGTCCAAGGTCGAAAGTTGAACGTCGGCATTGTCTGACCTTTGACGTTTGACCTTTGGCCATGTTTTGAGAACGGGTTCGTTGGCTTTGATCTCGTCGGCATACTTGGCTTTGGCGAAGGCCAGGTCGAGTTCCGCCAGGGCGGCCACACCGGGGACGATCTCCCCGGCCAGTTCGCCTACCAGCGCCGAGAGCTCGGCCAGCACCCGGCGGACTTCGTCCCGTTCGGCGATCTGGGCTTCGCGGAAGGCGTTGTTGAGTTCAACCACCGCCAGCGGCTCAACGAACAGGGTCGCCCCGGTGGAGGACTGGTCGTGGACGATGGCCTTGAGCTGGCCCTTGAACTCCGCCCGCAGCGGGATGACATAGCGCCCGTCACGCTGGGTGATGACGGAGTCCTGCAGCTTGGAGGCAGTGGATGAGTCGGTCAGGTAGCGCTGGAGGCGGCTCATCAGCCGGTCGTGGGCGACCCGCACCTGGCGCCGAAGGTCGTACAACCTGGGCGAGGCGCTGTCGGCCACTTCGCCGTTGTCGGCGATGCAGCGCGAGATGGCTTCGATCACTCCGACCGGGGCCGGAAGGCGGCAGGCGACGTCGGCCAGATGCGGGGAGGCTTCGGCGTGTTTGCCAAAGAAGCGGCGCAGGTCGCGCATCGAAACCAGCGTGGACTGCACATCGAGCAGTTCTTTCGGGTCGAGCATGCCGCCGTGCGCGGCCAGGTCGACCTGCTCGCGGATATCGTGCGCGCCGCCGATGGTCAGGTCACTGGTGACTAGCAATGTGCGCGCCTCGCTGGTCCCGGCCAGGCGGGCGAGGGCTTCCTCGAAGTCGGGCGTTGGCTGGAGAGTGCGTGCCAGGTCGGCCGAGGCGGAGAAATCACAAAAATCCGCCAGGCGGGCGAGTATCTTGGGGTATTCGAGGACGGAGAGGGTTTTGGAATCCATAGCAGGTGAATTTAACCACAAAGACCCAAAGGCACAAGGGGGAAAATAAAGAAGATTGAAAAAACGTAGATATTGCGAGCTTCGCTCACAATATCTACGTTTTTTCGCATTTTATTGTCCAGCGCATTATTTCAGGCTTTCGGCGATGGCAATCAGGGTCTCCTTATCAAGCCGGCCGCCAAAATCGGGGTTCAATTGGTATATCAGAAGATACTCCCTTTCATCATCCCGCCAATACAAGGCGCTGATATTGGGATCCACGCCCTCCAGATAGTAGCCGGTACCACCGTTGATCTGCACTTCCTCATCCGTATTTGCGTTCACCCACTGTCCGTTGACCGGGGTTTGATCCTCATAAACCTGGACCAGGGTTTGATCCTGATAAACCAGGGCGAACTCCCGGCGGAGAGTCTTGTCATCGGCGGGAATGAGCATTTGGTCCAGGGTCAGGTAGTTCACCCACTGTCCGTTGATACTGAGCTCGTAACTCATCCCCACCCGGGGGGCGGTAGTAAGATCGCTCTCGTTGACGTCAGGAACTTGCTGAAAGCCCTCCGGCAACAGGCCCGGCTCTTTGATGGTGAAACCAGCGCCATCCTGGATGCTCGGTTGACTTCCGGCGGCCAGTTGATCGGCGCCCTGGTCGAGGCTGACGAGGTTTTCAGCAATCCGGATCATTTTTGCCTGTATCTCGACAGGCTCTTGCCCGGCAAACTGGTCCGAGGACAGGGTAAACGAGTACCAGCGATCGTTCTCTTTCCAGCGCAAGTGATAGACGGGTTCGTCCGGATTCCAGACCATGCTGCCTTTATCATCTGTAAAGATGAAAATGCCCCTGGCATACTCTGCTTCGTATTCACCCACCCGAACAAGCTGCACGGCTTCCTGGTAAATTGCACATCCCGAACAATCTTTGGGGAAGTCTCCCAACCCCTGGTCCAAGGCATAGCTTGCCTGTTGGCCTCTGAAACTCATTTGGATGAGGCGATTTTCCTGGTCAACCCACATGAAACTGAATGGCGCCTGCACATACCGGGCCGGGAATGACTTGACCACGAACCCCAGTTTTGCCTGGGCATCCTGCAGCTGGCAAATAAAAGTGGATGAGATGGGAGAAATCGTTCCTCCACAATCCTGATGATCGATGGAAATTGTTGGCTGGGGTACCAGCACAGCTTCGAGTGAATACGTCGGGACCGGAGAAGGGGTTGGTGGTACCGGCGGGATGGATCTTTGTGAGACCGTCGTGAAATACTTCAGAAGCGCCTGGGAAAACGCCTGCCCCCGGGGGGTGACAAGCAAAATGGCTAAAGCGACGAGCACGGTCAGCGCGGCAAAGGCGGCACGACGTAAAACGGGAGTTTGATTCAGGATGGATTTTCCTTGTTTGGATTGTCCATTTCTCGCTGCAAGAGACTTTTTCAGACCCGGCCACAGGTCAATCTGCGCCGCTGGCTTGGCATTTTCGGCCAGGTCGCTCAGAATGGAATTGAGATTATCTTTGTTCATGATTTTCTCCTGCTAAAAGGACTTTCAGGCTTTTCCGGGCGCTGTGCAGCCACCATTTGACGGTGCTGGCGGGCCTCTGGAGCTTCTCGACCATTTCGGCTTCGCTCATTTCGAGAAAATGGCGCTGGACAATGACCGCGCGCTGTTCCGGGGGCAACTGCTGGAGCGCAGTCCACACTTTCCGGTGCAGGTCGCTGGCTTCGGCATGTTCTTCCGGCCGGGGGGCTTTGTCCGTCAGCCAGTCCGACACCGCTTCATCAGCCGGTTCGTCCAGAGAGACGCTTTTCTGCCGGCGTTTGGCGGCCTTGATGGCGTCATTGACCACAGTTCGCAAAAACCAGGGGCGAAAAGGGTACTGCGAGTCAAACTGGTTGATCTTACGGGCGATCTTCATGAAAGCGGCCTGCACCACATCTTCCGCTAATGGGCGTTCGCCGAGGATCAAATACGCCGAATGAACAGCCTGAACCTGATATTGCTGTACCAGGAATTCCAGACCGTTGAGGTCACCTTGTTTCAATCGGGCAATGGCTTGTTGTTCGTCCATGCATGGCTTTTGAGATCTGGATGAGGTCATATAATGATAATATCCCCACCAATGAAAAAACGATAGTGGGGCACGGCGGGATTTCAGTCCTTTCTACATTTTTTCGCATTCTCCCCCTGTCTCCTTTTTTATTGTCCGGCGCAGCTTCCGGAGGGCTTCCTGCGCATTGTTCAGCGCCTGCTGTAATTCGAGATACTCACTGGCGCTCAACTGGCCTGCTTCCCGGGACTTTTCATTGTGTTCGAACAGTTCCTGGAACATCACCTCCAGGTCTGCCAGCTGTGCATCCAAGCCCCTGTCCAGCATGCGAAGCTCGGCCTCGGAGAAATGATGCGCATAAAAGCCGTATTTCGAAGCAGTTTTGCCGCTTGTGCGGCGGGGGGGAACGTGAAAATTGGTCATTGCAGCTCCTTAGAATGGATATGGATCCTGGTAGTTGAGGCGGACCAGCGGGTCAAAGCCTTCGATGAATGTAGGAGAAGTGCTTGCATGCCATTCCAGGCGGTCGAGGAAGGCCGTCAGCGCATCCGCCAGGATGAAATCGTCGTGGACAAGCTCCCCATCCGGGCCGCGCGTGCCGTCCGGTACGCCCCAGCGCAGGTGCCTGCCAGGGCCGGGTAGGATCTCGCTGATGCAGCGGTTGTATTGCATGCGCACCGCCTCTGAAGGGGCCGGGTCGCTGAAGCGCCCGGTTTCGATGATGGACAGGAAACGCCAGCCTGTCTCGGACTTGACCTGGGCGCTGAACTTGACCGGGATCACCCGCGTGGGGAAGGCATGTTCCAGCATGGCCCACAACCCCTCTCCCACGCCGGTTGCATCCACCACGATCTGCTGGGGCTGGTGCTGTTCCGCCAGGGCTTTCAACTTGCCGAAGACCGCCAGGTGGTTTTCACCCGTCCAGCAATGCCGGTCGATCACACGGTAGGTGGGGCCCTGCAACTGGGCCAGCGTGGAAAGGTCCACCATTACCACCGTCAGGGTGGTGGAATCGCGCCCGGGGTTGCCCAGGCCTGCGCGGAGGAGGGAGGCAGCGAGACCAGTGCTGGCTTCGTCCATGCCGGCGACGTCGATCAGGAAGGCGGTGGACCCCCTCTGCCCTTCGGGCATCTCCCCCAAACCCTTCGGGTTTAGGGGAGAACTGTTAAACATGAGTGCCAGCCGACCGGCGTTGAACATGCCCCCCTGCGCCTCGATCGTTTCGCAGAAGTACTGGGTGCGCACCAGCGGGTGGTTGCGCCCGTGCTCGGCGATCACCCGCTCGACGTGCTGCGCGTAGGCCGGCACCAGTTTGAGCACGTCCTCGGCGGTATAGAAAAAAACCCGCCGCCGGCCGTCCTGCTCCTGGGCCTGCAGCGCCGACCGGCGCTGGCGCTCCAGCAGCGTGCCCGCCGTCCAGGCCGTGCCCCAGAAGACGCGGGTGGCGTTGGTGGAGGCGGTCATGGGGTCGAAATCCTTGTCGAACTTGGCCGGGTCCACTTCCTGGGCTTCATCCACCGAGAGCAGCAGGTCGGCGGTGGCGCCCACCACGTTGGAGCCGGGGGCAGCGGAGAAGAACCAGACGCTGGCATTGCCAAAGGAATAGATGCAGCCCTTGGTGGAATTCCAGCCGCCGCGGGTGCCGATACAGGCGGAGAGAGACTTTTTGAGCTTTTCCATGTTGTTGATGGTCTGCGGCTTGAAGGTGGGCGAGACCGAGACGATCTGCCCGCCGGCCTGGACGTGACGGTAGAGAAGCCAGGCGAACAGGTGCGCCTGAAGCTCGTTCTTGCCACTCTGGCGGGGCAGAATCACCACGAAGGTCAGCCCCAGCTTGTTCAAAACGGAGTCCTTGATCGCCAGGGCGATCTCGCGCTGGTAGTGGCGCAGGTTGATCCCGCAGGAAGCGGCCCAGCCGACGGGGTTGAGGCGGATGGTGGTGCGGAGGCGGGCGGCGAG